>JBEKZT010000056.1:0-14707 GCA_049509595.1 Verrucomicrobiota bacterium | reverse complement strand
GTGGCAAAACTTTGACGACGCGGCCGGTAATTGCATCGTCCGCCAGCGCGGATGTAAAAACTCCGACGAAAAGCAAACAGATTAAAAACCGGCGCATAAATAGACGATAGCGCGGACGGCGCGGCAATTTCAATTCAGTTTTTCCAATAAAAATTTAAAACCTGAATGTCCGTTCCCGAATTGCGTAAAAGAAGCGCGATATAGTCGCGTTTGTAATCGCCGACTTGCGCGGTCACGTGGACTTCAAACGTGTAGCTGCGCACGGTGCAAAGGCGGCTGAGCTGCGAAGCGAGTTGCGGATTGAGTCCGGTTGTCGCCAGTTGATTGACGTTTTGAAACGGTGTGTCATCCGCCGTGCCTTCGACGCCGTCGGGACCGGCGCGCTGCTGAACAATGTTCTCGGCGGTCGCGGCATCCACGCCGGGAATCATTTGCAGCACATTGGTGTCGGCGGTGTTGATGTTGATGCGGCCGGACGAAACAGGCGTGAAAATATTCACCAGCCCGAATGGATAATCCGGCGCTTGAAATGGTGAGTTGACGAAGCCGAGTTTTGGCTGCTGAAAGGCGGCGGCCGTGTGATTCGTTGCGCTCGGCCCCCAATACATTTCAGGCGTCACACCTTTGACGAGCAACAGTTCGGACAAATCGTCTATCGGCGCGTTTTTTGCATAATACGGCGGATTTAGACCTTGATAATAATCACTCTCCGCGCCGGCGGGTCGCGGGTCGTCGTCGGCGTCAATCCAATCCAAAATGGAATCGGAGACAACGGAAATGTCGTCTGCGCCCACCCCCATCAACGTGAGCGCCTGTTGAAGTTCCTGCGAATTGGCAGTGTTGATGTTCGCGTAACGTTCGCGGTCAATGATTTTGATGGAAACTGTGCCATCGCCGATTTGGTAATTGTCCAGTGAAATTGCGGCGAGCGGGCTGTTTGTTTCATTTGGTCCGCCCGGCCCGCAGGCCCAAAATTGATTCAATGCGTCATAGGGTTCGCCGGGAATCGAGGCTTCCTGCGACAAAACATAGCGCGCCAGCTCAACACCCGAACGGCCAAGCCAAAGCAATTGCTGATCGGAATTTGCCCTGCCCGCGAGCTTCATCTCCACCTTCATCGAAAGCGCAAACGCGGCAGCCAGAACGGACAACACGATGATTGCAATCATCACGATAATGAGAGCAATGCCGCGGGGTTTGTTTTGAACAGGAATTTTCATTGTCTGTTTTGGCTGTTAAAGGCGCCAGGAGAAAATTGATTACCTGCGCTACGATTGTTGGAATTGTTGAACGGATTTAATCCGCCGGGATTATTGGCATTGTTAGGGTTGTTGGGATTATTGTTTCCACTCGGCACACCGATGCCACCGCCACCACCAGCACCGCCTGTTTGCACGGCTGACGGCAGCGTTTCCACCGGAATCGCGATGATGCGGGTGATCGCAAATTCCGGGGCGACTGAGCCGGAACTGTTTTTATTGCCGCCGATTACGAGGCCGATCCGCACCAGTGAGGGAAGCGAATTGGTTTGATCCCATTCGTCATTCCATTGCAATTGATTGGTGTCCCAGCACTCGATGGTGAAGTTTTTCACATTGCGCGCGAGCACGAGCGGGTGTTGCTGCTCATCAGCGTCCATGTCCATGAGAATTGGATTCTGCCGGAGCATTAAATCATTTTCCCGGTTCGGTCCGGCTTCGATCGTGAAAGTCAGTCGCCGCACATTAAAATCGCCGAAACGTCCATTGCGCGGAAAATCATCCGGCAGCCGTGCCGTGAAACTGAGCATTGGCTGGTCGCCGTTTTGGACGATAAAAGTGTAATACTGAATGGACGCCTGAAACGATTGGATGCACGCAAGCGCATCTTCAATCGTGTGCATGGTAATGCGCTGGCGCTGGGCTTGCGCGGCGGCATCCTGTCCAACTTTGGACGAGCGCAAAACCAGATTCCAGACCGAATAAATCGCCGCCAACACGAGACTAAAAATCGTGATAGCGAGCATGATTTCAATCAACGTGAAGGCGCGGCGGGATTTTTTTTTAAAATTCATTTCAATACCGTTGCTCCATCAAGACTGCCTGCGGGCGAAGCCGGTCGAAAAAGTAAAATGCTCATCTTGGAAACGACGGCTTTGTTGTCATCATTTTGCACGATGAAATCCACCTGAAACAATTTATTCGTTTGCACTTCGTTGATGTCGTAATGCCAAGTGTAGTTCTTGTAAGTGTCGCCAAGCAGGTCCGCAAGGTTACCCGACACGGTGCCTTCGATCAGTTGATTAGTTTGAATCAACTGGCTGGCCAGTTCACCCGCGTCCACCATGGGCCGTTGCAAATAACGCGCATTATGAAGAGAACTTGAAACTAATGCCAAAATTGCAAACGATGCCATAAAAAAGGTGATGACCGCGAACATCACTTCAATCAAAGTGAACGCCGCGAGTTTTTTTTGAATATGAATTTTCATTGCATTGGCCCCGCGGACGTGATGCCGGTAGTCAACTCCGTTGAAATTTTCCGCCATTCATCGCCGGAATGCAGTACGAGCGTCATTTCATCGCTCGTGCCGTTCGGAAAAAATCGCACGCGTGCCTCGTCCGCGTCCTTGTATTCCTGTAAATTGATATCGAGCATTTCAATGCCGATGCTGATATCGAATTGCGTCGAATTCAACGGCTGTGAATTTGAAACGGTTTGCGAAACATCATTCGTGGTCGCGGAAGAGTCGCTGTTTAACGCAATTTCCCGCGTTTGTGGATGAAAAACTACCGTCATCGTCGTGTTGTTCAAAATCGCCTGTGCACGTGCGTGGCTGCAAATTTCCAACGTATCGTTGACCGCTTTGCGCATCGGCCCTTGGTGCAATGTCAAAAGAATGGACGGAATGCCCATCGCCAGAACAAGACCGATGATGGCGACGACCATCATGATTTCCATGAGCGTGAACGCCCGTAAATTTGCGCGATGCAGCCGCATCATGATCCCCCGCTTCCGATACTAGAAACCATCGAGAACATCGCACCCAGAACGGCCACGAGCAGGAAGCCCACCAGTGCCGCAATGCCGACGATGAGTGCCGGCTCAATCAAGTTCGTCATCACGCGCAAAGCGATGTTCAATTCATTTTCGTAAGTCGTGGCCACGTTGTTCAACGCGCCGGGCACGTCGCCCGTGTCCTCGCCGATTTTCACTAGGTCGACCATCAATTGTGGAAACACCTTGCTCGCCGCCAGCGGCTGCGCGAGCGTTTTGCCGTCCGTCACCGCCTCGCGCGTTTTTGCCGCAGCCTCTTTGATGATTCGATTGGGAATGACTTGCTCGGTGATTTTCAATGCGGTCAAAACCGGCACGCCGTTTTCCAACAAGGTGCAAAGCGTGCGCGCAAACTGGCCGTAAAGATTAATGCAGATGACGTGTCCGAAAATCGGCAGTCTCATTTTCCAGTAATCCATTTTGCGCTGACCCGTTTCCGTCGCCTGAAAACGTTTGACCAAAATCACCACCGTGATGACCACCAGCGCCATCAACCACCAATAACGTTTGAACGCATTACTGATATTGATCAACAGGACTGTCATCGCCGGCAGGTGAGTGAAACCGACGTCGCCAAAGAGTGACATGAATTTCGGCAGCATGACCGTCATAAAAAAAACGATCATGCCGATGCCTACACAACAAACGAGCGCCGGATAAATCAGCGCTGAATTGAATTTCGCCTGCACTTGTGCAAATTTTTCAAAATGGTCGGCCATGCGCCGTAGTACGTCCACCAGCGCACCACTTTGTTCGCCAGCCTTGACCATGTTGACATATAAATCCGAAAACACGCGCGGTTGTTTGGCCATCGCATCCGACAAACTGCGTCCCTCGGTCACTTCCTGCCGTAATTGTTTGCTGACATCCGACGGAATGCCTTTCGTGTCCAGATATGTCATGCTGTGAAGAGCCGTCGCCAATGGCATTCCGGCTTGAAGTAAATTCGCGAGTTGCTGCGTGAAAGTCGCCAGCTCCTGCAAATTTGGCTTCCGCTTCTGCTGTAATTGCTCACGCAACGTCGGCGGCAGAAAAGAAGCCAGACTGAATTTTTGTTCGCTGCGTTTACCGACGATGATCGCGCCGCCTTTGGCCGCATCCACGGCAATTGGAAAAAGTCCCAGCCGCTCGACCTGTGCAACGGCAGCCGGGCGGTCGGCGACCTCCAAAACGCCCTCGACCAATTCACCCGAACGGCGTCGTGCTCTGTAAGAAAATTGCGGCATGTCTCTCTTTATCTAAAACCATTGGGTGCAGAAAGTTTCGAAATTTTTGGCAGCATTCGCGGGAATGGCACTCGTCATTGTCGCCGCCGGTTGCGTCAGCACCGTCAGCGGCACGCACACGGCGGCGGTGCCGTTTGTGAAAGATCGCGTCGTAGGCCGTTACGAGCGGACAGTGGATCAGGTTTATCAGGCATCCGTTACGGTCATTCAAAATAATGGCGTGCTGATCACCGAATACATTCCGCACGACACGACCAACACCGTGCGCTCTTTATATGGCAAGGTCAACGAGCGCAACGTCTGGATTTGCGTCGAAGGCGTTGATCCCCAAATCACCGAAGTCACCGTGCAAGCCCGCAAGAGCGACGGCGGCGGTGCGATCGAAGTGGCGCACGAACTGGAAAAGGAAATCGCGTTACAACTGGCGCGGTGAGAAAAACCGGTCGCCTTTCAGTCCGATATTTTGTTCATAGACGCCGAGCGGTTTGCTCGGCGTTTCTTTTTTGCCTCTGATCTCAAGCTTCAAGTGATTCAATCGCGACTCCGCGAGTTTCGCCACTGGCAATTCCGGAAATTTTTCCGCAATTCGTTCCAGCGTTTTGCGAATCGTGTCGTAATCCGCGCCGTGATGCATTTGCAAATCCGCCAGCAGATTCAGCCAGTGTGCCGTGCGCTTCGGTAATTGGTCCGGCATTTCAATCAATTGCTCCAGTTCGCCCGCCGCCAAATCCAGCCGTTGATAATGCTTCGCGTAAATGATGGCCAGTTTCTCTCGAATCTCGGTGTCATGCGGATGCTGCTCCAAGTGTTTTACAAAATCCGCCGCCAGTATTTCCGGGTGAGTTTCCGTCGGAATCAAATGTTTTGAGGAATCCAGCAACCCGACATTTTTCTCGCCTTTCGGAACGAGCATCGCCTGCCGGTCGTGCGCCGCGAGCAGATTTTTTTCCGTGCCGCCAAGATGCGCGATGCGCTGCGTCGCTTGTGCGGCTTGGATCGTATGCGGAAAAAGTGTAATGATTTTTTCGAAAGCGTCGCGTGCCGGGTCAACGCCCTGCGCGATTTTTATATGCCAGTCGGCCAATTGTGTGAGTGCGGCGGCGATTTGCAGCGGTGGCGAATCTGGCGAATCGTAAAAAATTTTCAGCGTATTTTCCGCCGCCGCAAGATCGCGCAAATCTTCCGCTTGAATTGCCGCCAGCAGCATCACGCCTTCGTAATGATTCGGAAACCGGTCAAGCTGTTTGCGCACTTCCAGGGCCGCTTCAAGAAATTCTCCACGTTTTCGTTTCGCCTGCGCGATGGAATAAAATGGCTTGGGTTCCACTTCTTCCTTGCCGCCGTCGTAAAGCGATCCGATGGGGTTGGCAACTATATCAATGAGACTGTGCCTCCATGTCACCATCATCGCCACTCCACATATACTCATCAAGATTAAACCAAAAATGGCATCGAATCCGCCTTTTTCAAAATCGGGAACGACGATTTTGAATATTATCCAGATGATTGGCGCAGTAAAAATCCATTTGAAAATCAACCTTTCCGGATCGTCGCTGCGCTTGAGCGCGCGCCAGAAAAGCCAGCCGACGAAGGCAATGCCAATAACGGACAAAATCGCATCACCAACGATTTCTAAAATTCGGCTCATAGCTGATTGAAGCAAAACTCGTCCCGTTTGCGAAACGGCGCAAGCAAATTGTTGCGCGGAAATCAGCCATAACGAAACGGCTTGGACATCACAAACGTGTTTGGTAAATGACGGATTTCACTGACTTCGCCGTCGGTCAGCAGAACTTCCACGATGTCGAAGCGGATTTTCACCTGCGGATCTTTTAGCAGGCGCAGGTAGTCCAAAGCCGCTCGTGAAAGCCGTCGTCGTCGTTCCGCATTCACGGCGGCGGCAGGTCGCGCCCAATCTTCCGACGACCGCGTTTTGACTTCAATGAACGCAAGACAATCGCCGTCGCGGAAAATCAAGTCAATCTCGCCGCGCTCGGAGCGGAAATTGGCGGCGAGAAATTTTAAGCCTTGTTGCTGAAGAAATTTTTTTGCCGCACGCTCACCCAAAATTCCGCGCCGTAAATGCTCCGGCTTCGTCTTGCCAGCGAACCGCGCCTTCAATTTTTCCAGCAGATTCATTTTTCAGCCACAGATTGAACACGGATGAAACACGGGTTGGAATTTTTATCTGTGTTCAATCCGTGTTTCATCCGTGGTTAAAATAATTCCGACTCTTGCAGTTTCAGCGGCGTAAAAGTCTTGCGATGGATTGGACACGCGCCGAATTTTTCAATCGCCGCCAGATGTCTCACCGTGCCGTAACCTTTGTGTCCGGCAAAACCGTATTCGGGAAATCGCTCGTGAAATTCCAGCATCAGTCGGTCGCGCGTGACCTTGGCCAGCACACTGGCGGTGGCGATGGAATAACTGCGCGCGTCGCCCTTCACAATCGCCGTTTGCGGAACACTCATCGTTTTAACCGGACGGCCGTCCACGAGCGCGTGCTGCGGCTGCGGATTCGATTTCGCCAGTGCCTCGTTCATCGCGCGATGTGTCGCCTGCAAAATATTGATTTCGTCAATCAACGCGGCGTCAACTTGGGCGACGCAAAATTCGATTTCGCCGCAGGTCGTGATGAACGCAAAAAACTTTTCGCGCTGCATTTCGGTGAGTTGCTTGGAGTCGTTAAGACCTTGAAGTTCACTTGGCAAACCGGATTCAGACCAGCGCGGCGGCAAAATGGCGGTGGCAGCGACAACCGGACCGGCGAGCGGGCCGCGACCGGCTTCGTCCACGCCAGCGACGCGCGTCAAACCTTTTTGCCAGAGCACGCGCTCAAATTCAAACCGGTCAATTTTTACTGCGTGAGCCATTTTACCTTTAGAAGAGCATGGTGCGCGGTGCAGGGCTTGAACCTGCGACCTCTTGCGTGTGAAGCAAATGCTCTACCACTGAGCTAACCGCGCAATTTCACTAGTAAGCCATAAAAAGGGAAAAAGTTCAATTTCAAAATCGTTTGCCCACGCAACTTTTCTTTTCCGTCGGAGTTTGAAACAAGTAACGGTGAAACCGACTTTTCCAAATCAAAGGAAACCTATGCATAAATTTTGTGTTGTTTTGATTGCAATTTGCTGTTCGCTCGCTTTTGTGTCCCGCGCGCAGGACGCGACCAACGCGCCGAAAACGGAAATTGAAAGTTTTGAATTGCAAACCGGCACGGTTATCGTCAAAGGCCTCGGCGAAATCGGCTCGGTGACGACGAGCACGAGCGTCGTTTCAGTCCGGTGCAAAGAGTCAATTGATGAAAACAGCGGCATCAAGGAGTATGGCATTGGCGTCGCTCTGACCTCGAATCAGTTGCACGGATTTCTGGTGGTGGACTATGACGAATTGGATTCGCTGATTCGCGGCCTGGATTTCCTTGGCAAAATCACTTACGACGCGACCGCGTTGCCGTCATTCGACGCGACGTTCACCACGAAATCCGGCCTGCTCATCGCGGCTCACAGCGAGCAACGACAGGGCGCCATCCAGACTTTTCTTCAATTCGCCGACACGCCGAGAATTCCGCTGACATCCGTCCAATTCTCACAGTTTCAAAATTTAATCGGCCAGGCAAAAACTTCGCTCGATGCGCTAAAAAACAAATAATTTTATTTTCGCAAAACCGAATCGCGTTGCGCCCAATCGAGATTTGGTTTCGGAAAATCCAGATTGTAATTCAGCCCGCGGCTCTCCGGTCGCATCAACGCGCAACTCACGATCAATTCCGCGACGGTCGCGATGTTGCGCAACTCCAGCAAATCGCTTGTCACGATGAAATTCCAATAGTAGTCGTGGATTTCTTCCTGCAAATTCGCGATGCGCTTCTGTGCGCGCTGCAATCTTTTATTTGTGCGAACAATGCCGACGTAATCCCACATCAGCCGCCGGATTTCGTCCCAATTGTGCGACACGACGACGAGCTCGTCCGCGTTCGTCGCGTTGCCGGATTGCCACAACGGAATTTTTGCGTCAATTTTTTGCGGCGGAAATAAAAGAATTTTTTTTGCCGCGCGATGCGCGCAGACGAGCGCTTCCAAAAGCGAATTGCTCGCCAGCCGATTCGCGCCGTGCAAGCCGGTGCACGCGGCCTCGCCGACCGCGTAAAGCCCCGCGATGTCCGTTTCGCCGTCCACGTTCGTCACCACGCCGCCGCATTGATAATGCGCCGCCGGCACGACGGGAATCGGCTCGCGCGTGATGTCAATGCCGTAGCGCAAACACGTCTGATAAATGTTCGGAAATCGTTCGATGATGAATTTCGCGGGCTGGTGCGTGATGTCGAGCAGCACGTGATCCGCGCCGGATTTTTTCATCTCGCTGTCAATCGCGCGCGCCACGATGTCGCGCGGCGCGAGCGATTTCAACGAATGAACGCGGTCCATGAATTCGCGTCCGTCGAGCGTTTTCAAAATTCCGCCCTCACCGCGAACTGCTTCGGAGATCAAAAATGATTTCGCCTTCGGATGATAAAGGCACGTCGGATGAAACTGCACGAACTCCATGTTCGCAATTGAAGCGCCTGCGCGATACGCCATCGCCACGCCATCGCCGGTCGCAATGTCGGGGTTCGTCGTGTAAAGATAAACCTTGCCGCAACCGCCGGTCGCCAGCAGCGTCACCGGCGCGGAAAACGTTTCCACGCGATTGGTTTTCTTGTCAAAAACGTAAGCGCCGAGGCAGCGGTTTTCAGTTTCCGCTTTCCGCTTTCCGCTTTCCGCTTTCTCCAACTTTTCGCTCGTGATCAAATCAATCGCCAGATGATTTTCAAAAATGGAAATGTTCGGCTGCTTGGAAATCGCGTTGAGCAGCGCGCTTTCGATTTCGTGGCCGGTCACGTCCTTCGCGTGCAAAATTCTTCGTTTGGAATGTCCGCCTTCTTTGCCGAGATCAAGTTCGTGCGCGCCTTGCGACGCCGGAATCTCGCGCTCGGAAAATTTCATTCCCAGTTCGATCAATTCCTGGATCCGCGCCGGGCCTTCCTCGACAATCGTGCGCACGACATTTTCCTTACACAAACCCGCGCCCGCTTCCAGCGTGTCGCGCACGTGCAGCTCGAACGAATCCTCCTTGCTCGTCACCGACGCGATGCCGCCCTGCGCGTAATTCGTGTTCGACTCCGCGCGGTCTTTTTTCGTGATGATGGCCACGCGCCCGCGCGGCGCGACCTTCAACGCGAACGTCAGCCCAGCGATGCCGCTGCCGAGAATCAGATAATCGAGTTGTTTCATTTTTATTGCCACAGAGGCACAGAGTCGCAGAGAAAATAAAACTCTGTGTCTCTGCGCCTCTATGGCTGATTATAGTTTGGCATTATCAATCAATCGCGTCTTGCCGATGAAAACGGCGAGCGCGATTTGCGAACCGCGCGATATTTTTGAAACGGACGACAAGGTTTCTGGTTCAAAAAATTCGACGTAGTCCAATTTTGCGGCCGGCTCGCTTTCAACCAGAGTTTTCAAATCCGCCTTCAGTTTTGCCGCCGAAATTATTTTTGATTTTTTCACTGCGGCTTGAGCGGTTTGAATCGCACGCCAGAGAATTGTCGCCTGCCGGCGTAAATCGCCGGTGAGATATTTATTGCGCGAACTCATCGCCAAACCTTCGCGTTCACGCAACGTCGGCGCGACGAGGATTTGCACAGGAAAATACAAATCCGCCACCATGCGTTTGACGACGACCGCCTGCTGAAAATCTTTCTGGCCGAACACAGCAACGTCCGGCAAAACAATGTTGAACAATTTTGCAACGACCGTCGTGACGCCGCGAAAATGCGTGGACCGCGACGCGCCTTCCATAGGCTGCGACAATTTTTCTTCGACGACGTAGGTGCTGTAACCATTTTCAGTTTTATTCGGATACATTTCGGCGTCGCTGGGCGTGAAGACGGCATCCACGTTCAACTCACGCAGCAATTTCAAATCACGTTTCAAGTCGCGCGGATATTTTGAAAGGTCTTCCGTCGGCGCGAACTGCGTCGGGTTTACATAAATGCTCACGACGACTTTGCCGTTTTTGCCAACGGCTTGGCGCGCGCGTTTCACGAGGCTCAAATGGCCGGCGTGCAAATAACCCATCGTCGGCACGAAGCCGATGCGCGTGCCCGCGCGCCGCCATTTTCTGGCGAGCCGTTGTATCGCGGCGATGGAAGAGACGATTTGCATGGGGAGAATTTAACTGTGGTTCAACAAACAAACAAGCCGCGCGGATTGCTCCACGCGGCTTGTAGCGGCGGGTCTGTGACCGCCGAAAGTTTCTGCGACGCTCACAGAGCGCCGCTACAGATTTACCGGCGCGTGGCGAAATTCAGTGGCGAACTCTGCGGCATTTCGTGGGCGCAGGGCTGGTTGATCGGCGCGTCGGGCGTGCGGTCGTTGGGTGACACGATTTTGTTTACGAGCATCCAGGCTTCGACTTCCTCGCCGCTGATGTCGGGCAGCATCTGGCCGTTGATCTCGACGCACGGGCTCAACATCTGGCCGCTCTTCTCGATCATTTCCTGGCGCTGCAATGGGTCGTTGATGACGTCGCGGTCTTCGTAAGGCAGGTCGTATTTTTTGAGCACGGCGCGGACGCCCTGGCTCCAGCCGCAGGTCGGTTTCAAATAGGCAACAATCTTTGGTTTGTTCATGGCAACACAATGCCACATCCAAAAGCGCAGGGCAAATTTTTTACTTCAAGGAAGACAAAAGCAATTGTGAGTCGACATCAACATCTTTGCTAAAATGCCACGGTTCACCAATTACATTTTCATGAACGATATTTATAAACTTTTCAAGAGCCTCGAAATATTCGGTGTCTGCTTCGTCGGGAAACGCTCCAAGTGTTGGTTCGTTTAAATATGTCTCAAGATCGTTGTGGGACAGAATTGTATTTCTTGCTGGGCGAATTTTTTTAGGAAGTTCTTCAAGCTGTTTTTGAAGTAATTGCAATTTTGCTTTTACTGTTCCATCCCAACCGCCAAATTTCACAATATAATCTATTCCTAAATTGACCTGATCTTTTTGGACAGCCGGATCATGAAGTTTTGAAACCTGATGTAGAAAATATTCCTGTGTAATAATACTAAGCCGTATCAATGCTTTTCCGGCAGGTGATTTTATGAGTTCAGATTCGCGGGGATTTTTGTGAAATAAAATACGATGCGTGCGCCAAGCATCATAAGTCGCTTGGGAAATTTCACAGAATTTTCTAACAATGGTTTCGGAATGTGGAAACATAAATCACCTTTCATCACTCGCCGCTTTCCGCGCGGCCAGGATTTTTTGCGACGGCTTGTAGCTGGCGATAAAGTTGCGGTGGTAATCCGCGAACGTCCCCGCCGCGATCGCCGCGCGCACTTCGGTCATCACTTTCAGATACAGGTGCGAGTTGTGGACGCTCACCATGCGCAGGCCGAGAATTTCATTCGCGCGCAGCAGGTGGCGCAGATACGCGCGCGTGAACGTGCGGCACGCGTAACATTCGCAGCCTTCCTCGATCGGGCCGAAATCCGTTTTATAACTCGCGCCCTTGAGTCCGAACGCGCCGGTGTGCGTGACCGCCGTGCCGGTGCGCGCGATGCGCGTGGGCAGCACGCAGTCGAACATGTCCACGCCGCGAGCGATCAGCTCGACCATCTGCGCGGGTGTGCCGAGGCCCATCGCGTAACGCGCTTTTTTTTCCGGCAAAAAGGGAACAGCCAGTTCAATCGCCTTAAACATTTCCGGCTCCGGTTCGCCGACGCTCACGCCGCCGATGGCGTAACCGTCAAATTCCATTTCCACGAGCGCCTTGGCGCATTGCTCGCGCAACGCGGCGTCGCTGCCGCCCTGCACGATGCCGAAAACTTTCTGGCCGTCGGCGCGCGGCTGTTCGCGACATTCGCGCGCCCAGCGGATGGTGCGTTCGACGGCGAGGCGCTGTTCCTTGGCGGGCGCGTCGTGCGGTGGACATTCGTCGAAAGCCATCGCGATGTCCGAGCCGAGCACGCGCTGGATTTCCATGGATTCCTTCGGGCCGATGAACAACAGCGAGCCGTCAAGATGCGAACGAAATTCGACGCCGTGTTCTTTTACTTTACGAATTTTGGCGAGACTAAAAACTTGAAAGCCGCCGCTGTCGGTGAGGATCGGTTTTTCCCAATTCATGAATTTGTGCAAGCCGCCTGCCGCGCGGATGACGTCGAGTCCGGGGCGCAGATTGAGATGATAAGTATTTCCGAGAATGATTTGCGTGCCCATCTCTTGAAGTTCGCGCGGGTCGAGCGCCTTGACGCTGGCCTGCGTGCCGACGGGCATGAACACCGGCGTCTCGATGACGCCGCGCGTCGCGGTCAATTTTCCCAGGCGCGCTTTGTTGTGCGCATCGGTCTTGAGGAGTTCAAACATCGCGCGCAGGATAAATCAAAAATGAAACGGTTGAAGATGAAATTTTCAACGGTTGCGAATCGGCATCAGGCCAAAATGCAGCGCCAGCCAGATCGGCACGGCGAATAACGCGATGGCCGCCAGCCGTTCCCAGGTCCACGGCAGATAATGCGACTGGATCGGGTAAATCGTGATCATGAAATAATTGGCGAAGCGCGTGTAGCCGAGGAAGCGCAGGTATTTCGGAAATTTTTTGCGGATGCCGCTGAAGAGCGCAACGAAGCCAAGCGCAATCACGAGAAAGGTCACGAGCAGATTGATGGGCAGCATCGCGTTCAATTCCAGATACATCCCGTGCCGGCCATGCGGCACAAAATACGGCCAGAGCCATTGCGCGCCCGCCCAAAGAAAACTAAAGCCGGTCTGGATCGCCGTGCGAAAATTCGCCCTTACCGAAGTCATTTCGTTCAGCAGCAACCCGAAGTAAAGCGGCACGATGCCCCAAACAAGGTCAATGTGCTCGAACGGCGTCGCGATCAACTCGGCGAAGGTGTTCCAATAATGGCTCATCTCCGCAGAATAAAACGCAAAAAAGAACGCGCGACAATCTTGAATTGCCGCGCGCGCATTTCAACCTTTCATCCTCAGACCAACCGAATTGTCCAAAAGTCGTCCGCAAGCTGCGCATCGGTAACGTAGGCGTAAGGCAGCGTGAAGTAACCTTTCATGCCCCAACCCGGCCCCCACGAATTGCGGATGATGAACCACTGTTTTGAATCGTCGTAGCCGGCGGCCATGACCGCGTGGCCGCCAACGGATTGTTCGTTTGGTTTGGGCATTGGCGCGTGACCCGTTTTGGCGACGACCGGCGATTCAAAACTTTCATAGACCGTGAAGCCGAACACAAACGGATAACCCGAAGCCAGACAGCCGCGCAATTGATTGAGCGTCTGCGTCGCGCGCTGATACAGCACGACACGATGTTTGAGCGCGTCCACGTAGCATTTCTTCGGCGGCTTGGTTTTGAACTTGGCGATGTTGTAAGGCCATTCGGTTTCGGGACAAACGCCCTGATTGGCCACCGATTTGATGCCGTCGCGGATTTGCGCGCCGCCGTCCGAATCCACCGTGCCTTCCATCACGCGTTCGTTGTAATAAATGAACAGACGCGCCGGGACGAAAATGTCCGCGAGCTTTTGTTTCATCTGCTCGAACTCGACCGCCGCGCCGATGGAATTGGCGGTGCAACTGCCGAGCTGGCCCTGATCGTAGACCGGCGGGCATTGCGGCGTGAGGTCCACCTTCGGCGGCAGCGCCTGCAATGCGGTGACCGGTGCGGAATAAAGCTGGTCGCGATGATCCGGCAAATCGTGAATCCAGCCGTAACGTTTGATTTTCTGGTTCATATCTTATCTTCGGTTGATGTTTTTGTTGCCTGTCCGGAAGTGTCCATGCAAACCACCCCCTAATAGTAATACGTAGGCAAACGACCCAATCTTTCAAAAAAAGTGAAAAAAATTGCGAAATGCACAAACCGGCGGGAAATTTCTCAACCGCCGGGCAGTCTTCCTCAGGCTTTGGGGAAAGCTCCGCGACCGTTGGGGAAACTTCCCGAACGATTCAGGAAAGCTCCCGGGCCGTCCGGGAATGCTCCTGAACCATCCGGCACTGCTCCCGGAAAGTCCGGGAAAGGTGCGCGACGGTCGGGGAAAGCTGCCGGAACGACGGGGAGTGCTCCGGAACCATTGAGGAAAGCTCCCCGAACGTCCGGGAAAGCTCCTGAACCATTGAGGAAACCACTAAAACCCTGAAAAGTGGCTAAATCGTCCGCTTTTCCGGCCATTCTCAACGCGCCGGACGTGACGAAGGCGTGCGCGGGATTCCGGCAAGTGTCGAAATGATTTTGAAAACGTACGAAGTCGCGGAGCGACGATTGGAAATTAGCCAGCTACGAAGTGGCTGGAATGATGAATGAAGAAAATCATCCGTCCCGGCGGGACGCAGGACAATGCGCGGTGGATTCCGATGTCCCTTGTATCTTGCTAATTGTCCTTCT
>JBEKZT010000055.1:0-10421 GCA_049509595.1 Verrucomicrobiota bacterium | reverse complement strand
GTAAGTGAACGCGAGTTTCGCGCCTTCTTTGTGCCACGCCTGCGCGATGGCCCACGCGATGGAGCGTTTATTGGCGACGCCGAAGACGATTCCGGTTTTTCCGTCAAGCAATGGCATAATGTCTAATTCGTTGAATGGTTGAATCGTTAAATCGCGGGAAGGTTAAAACATTTTCGCGTCGCGGAAAGAAAATTCACAGCCTCGACTCGCATTTCACGCGCGGCTAACATCCAGCGTAATGGATATTGCTGACGGACTGATTCAGTATTTATTGCTGGTGGCACTGCTGACATTTCACGAATTCGGCCACGCGTGGACGGCCATGAAGTGCGGTGACGACACGGCGCGACTACAAGGCCGCGTTTCACTGAATCCGCTCGTGCATATTGATTTGGTCGGCACGGTGTTGTTGCCGCTGATGATGATTTTCCTGCCGTTTGGTGCCAGTCGGTTCATGATCGGCTGGGCAAAGCCGGTGCCGGTGAATCCTTACAATTTACGGAATAAAAATCTGGACGACATTCTGGTGACGATGGCTGGCCCGGCGATGAATTTGATTTTGGCCGTGGCGCTTGTGGCGCTGGCGCGCGTCGGCTTGCTGTTTCACTCGGATGTGGCGGCGGATATGTTTGTGCGGGCGGCGACGCTGAGCCTGTTGCTGTGCTTTTTCAATTTGATTCCTATTCCGCCGCTGGATGGCTCGCACATTCTGCGGGTGTTTACCGGCATGAGCTGGGAAACTTACGCGAGCTTTGCGCGCTTCGGTTTCCTCGTCATCATCATCGTGATTCAAATCTCTTTTGTGCGCGAGGCGCTTTCATTCGCAGTCAACGGAACGCTCGTGTCACTGGGAATAATTTTCGGCCTTGCGTGAAGCCGTTCATTTCTTGAAGTAAAGTTCCTCCGCGTTCCACGTCACGCGGAATCCGTCCAGCGGCGTCGGGCGCAAATTGCCGATGTCCGTGCGCGCGGCGGCGTAAACTACAGGCACGACGGTGAAGATCATCGGCTGTTGTTCGCCGATGATTTCCTGCACTTCGTCGTAATCCTTTTTGCGTTCAGCGTAATCCAGGGTTTTGAGCTGCGCCTCCATCAGTTGGTCAATGCGCGCCTCCCAGTCGGTCGAGGGCGATTTCTGGCGCGGAAACCATTCGTGCGAGAAGCCGCTGGATTCGAGAACATTCATCGAAAAAGCCGGGTCGGCGCTGCCGACTTCAACCATCAGCACACAATCGTAACTGTAGCTGTTATCGAGCCGGTCAACCAGCGTGTTGAATTCAATCGGCTGGAAAATGACGTGAAAGCCGAGCTTTTCCAAATCCGACGCGATGAGCAGGGCGGTTTTTTCGCGCGGACCGTTGCCGGTGTTCGTGTTCAAAACGAATTCAATTTTATTTCCGTCGGCGTCCGTCGCGAAATCATCGCCGTTGCGCTTTTCAATTCCAATTTCTTTCAGCAGCGCAAGCGCTTTGTCCACGTCGTGCGGATATTTCGGCGTGTTCGGATTGAACCATTTTTCGTTGCCGGCCGTCACGAAGCCGTAGTTCGGCGTGGAACGTCCGGAGTAAATCGCCCTGATTATGGCGTCGCGGTCAATCGCATACGCGCAGGCCTGGCGGAATTTCGTATTGCGGAACCACTTCAACTTTTTCGGGTCAACATAAGGCTGGCCGGTTTTGGGGTTCGTGTTGGTGTTTTCATTGAAGACAAAATAGGCGACTTCCAATCCGACGCCCGGTTCGATCAATTTGATTTTTCCGTCCGCTTCCGCCGCCTTGAACGTGTCGTATTCATCCGGCTTCAAAAAATCATCCACGTCGCTTTCGCCGTGCAGCATCCGCAGCGACATCGCATTCCAGTCGGGCACGACGGTGTAAATGATGTTGTCGAGATACGGCAGCCGCTGGCCGTTGCTGTCCACTTCAAAAAAATACGGGTTGCGTTCCAGCAACGTGTATTGTGCCGGCTTGTATTCCTTGATGATGAACGGCCCGCTGCCCACAAGCTCGGCGGGATCCGAATCCGCGCCGTAAGCCGAGGTGAACGTTCCATCCGCGACCGATTTTTCCAAAATGTGCTTCGGCATGATCGGCACGCCCGCGCCGAACGCCTCCAAAAACGGCGCGTAAATTTCCGGCGTCACGACCTGCACCGTCAGATCGTCCAGTTTTGTCACCGTGAAATTTTTCCCGTCCACGCGCACCTGGTCCGCCAGGACCGGATTGAAGTTGGTGTTGTAGATCAAATCGTTGCAGGTGAACACCACGTCGTCCGCGGTGAGCGGCGCGCCGTCGCTCCAATGCAGGTTTTTTCGCAGATGAAAAGTCCAAGTCTTGTCGTCCGGTGAAGTTGTCCACGACTCCGCCAGGCCCGGCTCGACCGTCTGCGTGACCGGGTTCTCACCCAGCAACGAAGCAAAAAGAAACCGGTAAATCTCCTGCGACGAATCTTCGTTGGCCGTGATGGGATTGAACGTCTTCGGTTCGCCGAACGTGGAAACGATCAGCCGGCCGCCGGGAATTCCTGGATTGCAATCCGCCAGCAACGGTGGCTCAGGCAGCGGGTAATTCGTCGCTGAACTTTCCTGCACGGCAGTCTCTGAATTCTTTCCACAGCCGGAAAAAATGACCGCGAGTAAGATGGTAGCAAAACTAGAATTTCGCATATTCACTACAGGCAGCATTTCGATTCGCGCGGCAAAAGTCCAGTTCTCAGATGGCTCACCGTTCGTGCAGGGTTTGTTTATGAGTTGCTCCGTTGCATTTAAATTCACTCGCAAGCGCGGATGTTTTTTGCCACGTTTCAAAAACTATTGCGATGTGGCGATTTATTTTTAAGCGACTGCTGCATATGATTCCGCTGTTGATCGGCGTTTCGCTGCTCACATTTCTGCTCATGTCGCTCGCGCCCGGCGATTACTTCACCACGCTCCAGCAAAATCCGCAAATCTCGCAGGAGACGATTCTAAAACTCAAAGCTCAATTTCATCTCGATAAACCGTGGTATGTCCAATACTTTTTCTGGCTCAAAAGCATCTTGCATGGCGACTTCGGCTACTCGATGGCCTACAAAATTCCCGCGACTTCGCTCATCTTCGCGCGGCTTTGGAATACGTTTCTGCTTTCGTTTTTCGCGATGATCATCGCGTGGGCCATTGCCATCCCACTTGGCATCTGGGCGGCGGTGAAAAAAGACTCGTGGGTTGACCGCGCATGCTCGCTGATTTCATTCGTGGGATTGTCCGTGTCCGACATTTTGCTGTCGCTGCTCGCGCTGTGGTTCGCGGCGTCAACCGGCTGGTTTCCCATCGGCGGTTCGCAAAGTCCGATCCACGATCTGATGTCGCCGCTGCAACAATTTTGGGATTTCGCGCACCACCTGATTTTACCTGCGCTCGTTCTCGCCGCGTCCGATCTGGCCGGTATCATGCGCCAGATGCGCTCGAACCTGCTCGACACGCTCCGCGCCGAATACGTCACCGCCGCGCGCGCGCGCGGCCTCGGCGAAGGCTGGGTGATCTACAAACACGCACTCCGCAACGCCATCAATCCGCTGCTGACGATTTTCGGCTACTCGCTCGCCGCACTCTTGAGCGGCGCGTTCATCGTCGAAAACATCATGGCTTGGCCCGGACTCGGACGGCTCACGATGGAAGCATTTTTCGCAAAAGATTCGTATCTCGTCGTGGACTGCGTCGTCATGGCAACGGCGCTTTTGGTGATCGGAAATTTCATCGCCGACATTTTACTCGCGTGGAGCGACCCAAGAATTCGTTTGAAATAAAAAATGGAAACCGCCGCGCCAGCTCCAAATACCGAAGCGCAAATCGCGCTGTCGCCATGGCAGATTTTCTGGCGGCGATTGAAACGCCGCCGCATCGCGATGATCGGCGGTGCGATTTTGATTTTTCTTTATCTCGTCGCGCTGTTCGCCGGTTTCGTCGCGCCCTACCATTACGAACGCATGGATCGCGACCGCTATTTTCATCCGCCCATCTGGCCGAAATTTTCCGGTTTCCGAATCGTCGTTCCGCGCTACGAACAATTGCCCGGCGATTTTGTTTATCGCGAAGTTCCAAGCGATACGCAGCGGGTCCACTTTTTTGTTCGCGGCGACAAATATCAATTGTTCGGTTTCATTCCCGCTTCAATTCACCTGTTCGGCAGCGACGACAATCATCCGGTTTATCTTTTCGGCACCGACCAGTTCGGGCGCGACATTTTTTCGCGGTTGCTTTACGGCTCGCAGATTTCGCTTTCCATCGGCGTCGTCGGCATTTTTCTGTCGTTCACATTCGGCCTCATCATCGGCGGCATTTCCGGCTATTTTTCCGGCGCGACCGACACCGTCATCATGCGATTCTGCGAACTCATCATGTCCATTCCCGCGCTGTATCTGATCATTTCGCTGCGCGCGACGTTTCCGCCGGGTATGAGTTCGTCGCAGGTTTATGCGATGATCATTATTATTTTGAGCTGCATCGGCTGGGCGGGCATGGCGCGCGTAATCCGCGGAATGACGCTCTCGCTGCGCGAACAACAATTCGTTCTCGCCGCGCGTGCGCTTGGACAATCGAATTTCAAAATCATCGTGCGCCACATTTTGCCGAACACGCTGTCGTATGTCATCGTCGCGGCGACGTTAAGCGTGCCGTATTATATTCTCGGCGAAGTCGTGTTGAGTTTTCTCGGCGTCGGCATCCAGGAACCGCAGGCGAGCTGGGGCAACATGCTGACCGCCGCCGAAGACGTCGAGTATCTGCGGAATTATCCGTGGCTGCTCGCGCCGAGCGCGGCGATTTTTATCACCGTTCTGGCTTTCAACTTTCTCGGCGATGGATTAAGAGACGCGGCGGACACGAAGTCGTTATGAACCTGCTAGAAATCAAAAATCTGAAAATGGACTTCGGCAAAAATGCCGAGGCGCTGCGCGCGATTGACGACGTCTCGTTCACCATCGGCGCGGGCGAAACGGTTTGTCTCGTTGGCGAAAGCGGTTGCGGCAAAACTGTGACCGCACTTTCCATCGCGCGGCTCGTGCCGACGCCGCCGGCGAATTACGTCGGCGGAGAAATTTTGCTGAACGGCCGTGACACGTTGAAAATGTCCGCGCGCGAACTGCAACAGATTCGCGGCGGCGTGGTGAGTTATGTTTTCCAAGACCCGGGCGCGTCGCTGAATCCCGTTTTCCGTATCGGCAACCAGATCAAGGAATCGCTCAAGCTGCACAAGCCGGAAAAAGCGAACGACGCCGAAGTCATCCGCCTGCTGAAACTCGTCGGCATTCCCGCGCCGGAATCGCGCATCAAAAATTATCCGTTCGAGATGTCCGGCGGCATGCAGCAGCGCGTGATGATCGCGATGGCGCTGGCGAGCGAGCCGAAATTGCTCGTCGCCGACGAACCGACCACCGCGCTCGACGTGACCATTCAGGCGCAGATTCTGGATTTGTTGAGCGAGCTGAAGCAGCGGCTCGGCATGGCGATTTTGCTCATCACACACAACCTCGGCATCGTCGGCGACATGGCCGACCGCGTGGCCGTGATGTATGCCGGGCAAATCGTGGAACTCGCGCCGGCGAAGGAATTATTGCAAAAGCCATTTCATCCATACACGAAAGCGCTGATGAATTCCGTGCCGAAACTGCGCGGCGATGCCGACCGCCTCTCGGCCATTCCCGGCAACGTCCCGCGCATCGGGAATTTTCCGCCCGGCTGCCGTTTCGCCCCGCGCTGCCCGATCGCCAGACCGGAATGTTCCGAAAAAATTCCCGAACTGGTCGAAGTCGAACCCGGACGTTTCGTGAGGTGTCCGTTTTGGAAATGAAAACTATTCCGGGAATCTGCAAATTGTGTGGAGACAATTCTGAATTACAAAACTCACACATCATTCCTGAATTTTTTTTACGATCTGATTTACGACGAAAACCCTCGACGATTTCGTAGTGTTCCGGCAGACCCATCTGAAAAAATCAAATACGAACAGCAAGGAATTCGTGAGCATTTGCTTTGCAAAGATTGCGATAACAAGCGACTTGGCCAATGGGAAGATTACGTCAAACGTGCATTTATTGACGGTAAAATTGTAGATGGCAAAAGACCACAAGCCGCCAAGATGCAAGACTGCGTCGTTCTCCAGAATCCCGACTACAAAAAATTTAAGCTTTTCCTGCTTTCGTTATTGTGGCGCATGAGCATTGCCAAGCATGATTTTTTTGCCAACGTCAGCCTAGGTCAACAACACGAAGAAAAAATCCGTAAGGCTTTGCTTGATGAAGACCCGCTTCGGCCAGAAGACTATTCCTGCACTTTTGAATTTTTGACTTTGGGTGGAAAACATTATCAGGATTTGATTCTGAAACCTTATTGTGTGCGCGGGACATTCCGGGTTTATTTAGCCATCATCAGCGGCATTCGATTTTCATTTTTTGTGGGCAGTTGTGCTGCGCCTGAACCTTTTGTTTTAATGGCTATCAACCAACAAAATGAATTGGTTATTGGTCAGACTGAAATTCGAGATGATTCTTTTCTCCACAATGCTTTACTTGAATTTATAAAAAGGAAAGATTTGACTCACAAAACGCAGGTAAAATGAGTTTTGCCTTATTGACGCCAAACCGCATTGCGCTTAATTTTCCAGCATGAGCACGGTTGCTGACATTAAGGCTGCGTTATCGCGGCAGGTCATTCCCACTCAATCGTTCCCGGCGGTTTACTTGTGATATCAAAGACACAGCGGTTCACGCCCTTGACTTCGTTGATGATGCGGCTCGCAAGTTTTTCCAAAATTTCATAGGGCAACTTCACCCAGTCCGCCGTCATGCCGTCCTGTGATTCCACGGCGCGCACGGCGATGGTGTAATCGTAAGTGCGCTCGTCGCCCATCACGCCCACGCTGCGCACGGGCAGCAACACCGCAAAGCTCTGCCAGATTTTGTAATATAGTCCGCTCGATTTCATTTCCTCGACGACAATCGCGTCCGCATTCCGCAAAATTTCGCAACGCGCCGGCGTCACTTCGCCAAGAATGCGCACGGCCAAACCCGGGCCGGGGAAGGGTTGCCGCCAGACAATTTCCTTCGGCAAACCCAATTCGAGTCCAAGCTCGCGCACTTCATCCTTGAACAGGCATTTCAACGGCTCAACCAGTTGAAATTTCATTTTCTTCGGCAACCCGCCGACGTTGTGATGGCTTTTGATGAGCGCGGCGGGATTTCCGGCAATCGGCACCGATTCAATCACATCGGGATACAAAGTTCCCTGTGCGAGAAATTTTGCTTTTCCAACGCGCTTCGTCGCCGACTGAAAGACTTCAACAAAGGTCTTGCCGATGATTTTCCGTTTGCGTTCGGGATCGGTGACGCCTTTGAGCCGCGAAAGGAAAAGTTTCGCGGCGTTTTCGTATTGCAATTTGATTTTGAAATGGCGACCAAAAACCTCCTGAACAACTTCCGCCTCGCGCGCGCGCAGCAGACCGTTGTTGACGAAAATGCAGGCGAGTTGATCGCCAACCGCCTTGTGGATCAAGGCAGCGGCAACGCTCGAATCCACGCCGCCGCTCAAACCAAGAAGGATTTTTTCCTTGCCGGCCTGCGCGCGGATTTCTTCCACGGCCTGGTCAATGTAATTGCGCATCGTCCAGTTTTTACCACAACCACAGACGCCGTGGACGAAGTTGGAAATAATTTCCCGGCCGCGCGGCGTGTGAACAACTTCAGGATGAAATTGCAGGCCGAAAAATTTCCGCGCGCGGTTTTCGATGGCGGCGTATTCGGAATTTTCCGTGACGGCGACGGGTTTGAAACCATTCGGAATTTTTGTAAGCTTGTCACCGTGGGAATTCCAGACTTGCAGCGATTTCGGCAATTTTTCAAACAGCGCGCAGCTTGAATTTTTCACTGTGAGTGTGCCTTTGCCATATTCACGTTTCTGGCCTTTCTCAACACGACCACCGAGAAAATGAGCAAAAATCTGGACACCGTAGCACACGCCAAGAATGGGAATGCCGACCGAAAATATATTTTTGTCGGGCAGCGGCGAGTCCTTTGCATAAACGCTGGAAGGCCCGCCGGACAACATGATTCCGCTTGGCTTGAGGCTGGTGATTTCATGTGCAGGCGTGTCGAAGCGCAGGATTTGCGAATACACATTGCACTCGCGCACGCGCCGCGCGATGACCTGTGTATATTGCGACCCGAAATCCAGAATAACAATTTGCTCGTTCATGAAATCAAAACCGTGGCGAACTCTTTGCCTGTCCGGATGCAGTTTGGCGAGTCAAAAACACAAAAGCCAGGTGACTGATTGCATCTGACTTGGAGCTTCGCAAGGAATTTTTATTGCTTTAGCACTTTGATGGTTCCGGTATTTGCGTCATATACGATTTTGTAGCCGTAAGGCGCTTGCGGCATTTTACCCAGATAATTCGGTATCATTTCCTGAAGGTTTGTGGGATAACGGCCTTCACCCGCGTTGAACTGCTGGATCGCCTGATTCACATACGCCAGATCTATCTGCTGTTCTGAATATCTTTGCGCCTGCATGACCGCGCCCAAATAATTCACTGGAGCGGCGATGGGATTGCCGAGATTGTTGGTGGAAACATTATTTGTTGCGGACGAATTGGAGGAGTTTTCACCGCAGCCAGCCAAAAGCACTGTGGTAATAATTGAAAATGGAATGAGCGTTTTCATACGTTAAATCTAGCCGCCGCCGCAAAAAAAACAATATCGCGCTGCGATTCATTCGATCGCGCAAAAAGTTTAAAACAACCGAAAATCGCAAGCAGCTATGAACTGGCGGAGCTTTCTGGCACATGAATTGCGTCACACATTTCATGGCTAAAAAAATAAGTTTGCCAAAATTATCGCAAGAGATTCATGCTTGTGCTGAAATGACCAATCGTTTTCCCGCACTTCAGATGCTTCCGCTTCATTTGCTTCAGCTTGGTCCGCAAACCCGTAAAAAAATTTCCGTGCCCAAACGCCGGCTGGCCGTTGCCGTTGACGGCCGAACACAGGTTCTGTGTCCGGTAAAAATCATCCACGCTGGCTAAAATTGAGGCATGAATTCGTGCAGCAAACCTTTTTCGCTGGAAAATTCCACTTGTTCAAAACCTGCTTGATGCAGGAACAAAGCCAGTTCCAACTGCGCGCGTTCACGGGCGTCACTTAAAATGCCATTCTGCCGCGCAGCGAGGCGAATGTCGTCCACGGCATTCAGACGCGCGGTTTGCTCAAGGTCTTTATCGAAGTCCCGCAGGAAACCTTTTTTCCAGTCAATAACCTTCGTTTGCTTCTCGTCCAGATAAGCGTCGGTGATTTGCGGCGGCGGTAGGTTGATAATGATTTTTTTGCCGGAAATTTCCACATCACCCAAACCTAGACGTTTGAGATTAATGCCCGCTTTCACGACTCCGTGCGCTAGCAGCAATATGCGATTGTCTCCTTGAAGTCCGAATTGTCCTAAAATATTTTCCGGCGGATCGTCAATAATTTCAATTTTGTCCATTACATATTTGACCGTGACCAAATCCGAAAGCGTTTGCACCTGCTCCACGACCGTCGCGGTGCTTTCCTCGTGCAAACCTGAGCCGCCGTTCATCCAACGGGTCAGCTTGAAACCAAGCCAGATGCCGACGATAAAAATGATCACCAGAACCATTGTCACAAAAATCTGCCGCATAACGAGAATGTAATTTAATTCCGCCGGATGCAAAGCCGGAAGAATTTCGACGCGAATTCGTGTCTAATTTTTCTGAACAACGTTTTTTGACGGAAACAAAGTCAATTATTTCTCTAGTTCCGATTCACACACATCATAAGTTGTTGCTCCTTTGGTAGAATCGTGCTGCCTATTTGCCCCAGCCGAGCGCTTTAACCAAACCATAAGAATACTGATATCAGCCGGCGAGACACCAGAAATGCGCGCTGCCTGACCAATGGTCGTCGGGCGAATTTGAGCAAATTTTTGCCGAGTTTCGAGTCGCAAACTTGGCACAACTGAAAAATCAAACGAATCTGGAATTGATTTGCCTTCAAGTTTCTTGAATTTTTTTACTTCCAACTCCTGACGATCAATATATCCAGCGTATTTGACTGCAATCTCAACTTGCTGAATAATTTCCTCAGACAAAATTTCATTTCGGCTTGGCAAATCTTTATATGTGACTTCCGGCCTACTTAAAATTTTCAATAAGTAATTATTTTTGTAATATATTTTATTTAAACGATTTAGCTCATTTTTTATAGAATCTTTTTTTGCGCGATATTTTTGGTAGTTTCGTTCTGGCAGCAAGCCGATTTCGTGACCAATTTCCGAAAGCCGCATATCGGCATTGTCCTGTCGCAGTAAAAGGCGATACTCTGCGCGAGACGTGAACATTCGGTAGGGTTCGCTCGTGCCTTTCGTAGTTAAGTCATCA
>JBEKZT010000054.1:0-11539 GCA_049509595.1 Verrucomicrobiota bacterium | reverse complement strand
TTATATTTCAACAAATTTGGGAATGGATTGGATTCAGGAAACAAACCTATCAGCTTCTGCGCTAGCTTCCTCGGCAGATGGAAATAAATTGGCAGTCTGCACTACGCCATCATTTTCTGTTATGCTGGCTGGTGGCCGTATCATAACTGAGGGATCTACGGCATCGATTTACGCTTCATTTTCCACTCCATCGCCGCAGATGAACATCACGCCGACAAACGGCAGCTTCAAACTTTCATGGCTCATTCCCTCGACAAATTTTGTGATGCAGCAAAGTTCCGATCTGGCTTCGTGGTCAGACGTGACCAACGCTCCGGTGCTGAACCTCACCAATTTGCAGAACGAAGTAATTCTCTCGCCGTCCAACAGCAGCGGTTTTTACCGGCTCAAAACGCCTTAAGAAGCAGCAGACAAAATTCATCCGGCTTCAATTCAATCCATTCCGGGTCAAGCTGGCGGCGGAACCACGTCAGTTGCCGCTTGGCAAATTGCCGCGTGCGGCTTTTCACCAGTTCAATCGTTTCTGCCAGCGGGCGTTCGCCGTGCAAATGTTCCACCACCTGCCGGTAGCCGATGGCCTGCATCGCGGTTTTGTTTTGTTCGAGGCCGTGCTGAAGCAATTCGCGCGTCTCATCCACCAGCCCGCGCGCGAACATCGCGTCCACGCGGGCGTTGATGCGCGCGTGCATGTCTGCCGATTGGCGCGTGAAACAATAAAAATTATTTTTGGCAGGCACGTCGCGCTGCACCTTCCATTCGGCACGTTGGTCGGAAAACTTTTTTCCTGTCAATCGAATGACTTCCACGGCGCGGATGACTCGGCGCGGATTTTGTTTGTCAATTTGCGAATAAGCCGCAGGGTCGCGTTCGCGCAATTCGCGCAGCAACGATTCAAAAGACGCGGCTTCGAGTTCAGCGCGCAATTTTGGATTGGTCGCGGGCGCTTCGCCAAGTCCGCTCAAGAACGCCTTGAAATAAAGTCCCGTGCCGCCGCAGAAAATGGGGATTTTATTTCGCAACTGAGTTTCTTCAACCGCCTTTTGCGCGAGCCGGATGAATTGCGCGGCGTCGAAATTTTCCGTCAAATCGCTTTCGCCGCCGATTTTTTCCGCGAGCAGCAGCACGATTTCAGATTTCCCGACCGCAGTCGGCCCGGCGATGAAAATCGGAGATTTCATTTCGCAGGCGACCGGCGCGAGAGTATTGTCGCGAGTGCAAGTCCGGCAACAAAAATCGGCACACTGATCCATTGCGCCGGCGTAAGGCCGAGATGATAATGCAGATTGGTGTAATCACCGCGAAAGTATTCAACGAACGAGCGCGTGACGGCATAGCAAAGCAAATAAGTCGCAAAAATCTGGCCGTCAAATTTTTTGTGGCGGAACAGCCACGCGAGGAAAAAATACAGCGCCAGATTCAAAAGGCCGTCGTAAATTTCCGTCGGATGGACGGGCAGTGACGGATCGTTTGCACCGACGAGCCCCTCCTGAAACTGTTGATCCCACGCGTAGGAGCCTTTTGGAAATTGGATTGCCCACGGCAAATTGGCCGGGCGGCCATAACAGCAGCCGTTGAGCAGGCAGCCGGCGCGCCCGAAAAAACTTCCCAAGGCAATGCTGGGCGCAAGCACATCGGCGGTTTTCCAGAACGGCAATTTTTTCCAGCGAATGTAAATCGCTCCGGTAATCGTCGCGCCGATCAGTCCGCCGTAATAAACGAGTCCGCCGTGCTGAATCATGAAAATTTCCGAGAGCGGCTGGTCGGCGAATTCTTCCTTCCAATAAGTCGTTACATAAACAATGCGCGCGCCGATGATTGAACCAACCATCAGCCAGAGCACAATGTCGGCAATTTTTTCACTGGAAATGTTTTCGGTCCGGGCGCGCCGCGTGGCCGTCCAAAGCCCGGCGAGAAATGCCAGCGCGATCATCACGCCATACCAATGAACGGTCAGCGAACCAAGATGAAATGCGATTGGATGCACAAATGAAAATTAGAGTGGCGCGGCGAAATTGAGAAATAAAATCCGTTTAACTGTGATTCGTCGCCATGGTTGCGGCTGGCGGCACGGGCGGCGATGAAAAGAATCCGGTTGGCAGCGGCGGCCATTCAGGCACGTGTGTCACGAGGTCGCGCCAGGTCTGGCGATCGGCGGGCGACATTTGGGACCAGCGTTCAGCGTTTTTTAAAAACTCTTGTTTTTCAACGGCGCTCATGCCGGCAAATTTTGCGAATGCCTGAACGCACTCGATTCTCTGCTCCGGCGGTAATTTCTCAAAAGACTGCAAGGTTTTTTCCATTTGTTGCCGTTCGGCATCGGACAAAGTGTTGAGTGTTTCCTGTTTTTCAGCCGGCGTAAGATCAAAAAATTGATTGACGCGCGCGATGATTTTTTGGCGTTCGTCTTCGGAAAGTGCATTCCAGCGGGCGGCATTCGAATCATGCCAGACAACCCGGTTGGTGGAATTGATTTGCGTGAAGTAATGCACGGCACGCTCGTCATCGAGAAATTCCTGCTGGAGCGGCGGTGGCAGAATTTCCCATTGTTCGAGGCGGTCTTCAACCAGTTCGCGCAGGTTTTGAGGGATTGCCGCGAGCCGTTCGGCGCGGTTGGCCGACGATTCGCGCATGAGCGGGATCAGATACCATTGCAATTCGGTCGCGCGCAACCGTAATTCGCGCTCGTCGGGATCGAGCGCCTCGTATTCCTGAACTTTTTCCAAAATGCGCTCGCGAACGTGCGGCGGGCGGTTCGTCAAATAATTTTCGCGGTCGTCGGGCGTCATGGCCAGAAGTTGGCGGAAAAGGTCAACCGGCGAACCGGTCTGTGGAAACGAAGCAAAATGATTGGTGCCGGCGAAAATAAAACCTACATGCACCGTTGCGGTCTCTTGGGCAACCGCCAGCCACGCCGTAAAAATCACGGCTATCCAGCAACACACCTGCCACAAACGGCTCATTGCAGAAGCGCCAATAACTCGTCGTCCGCGCGCGGTGATACCCGGCTCATGCGCTGGATCGCGTCAAAATTTTTGAGAGCGTCTACGCTCGGCAGCGACGGCGACCCGGCCACGAGCTCCACACTTTGCGCGAGCGCAGCGCGGCGTATGGCAAGTTCATGGTGTTCAAACATTCCGCCGGCTAAAAAAATCACGGCTAAAGCGAATGCCACACGCGGTAAAAAAGAATGCCAGTTGAAATGCCATTTGCGCGGGCGGCGCGATTCTTCCAGTTCAACCGCCTGCATCACGCGTGCCGTGAAATTCGACGCGATGGGCGCGTCGGGCAGGCGCGCAAGCAATTCGCGAAGTTCATTCTGGATGGGGTCTTTTTTCATCGTCTTAAAATTAAAAACCGCCGTTCAAACAAAGTTGCAAGAAAGTTGTGACGGAAAACTCGCTCGCGATCCTCTGGATTTCAGCTTATTCTGTCAGCGAAAAATGACCGCCGTTGCCGCCGACCAAACCAAATCCGCCGCGCCCGCGCTGACGAATCGCCAGCGTTTCCTCGCCGCCGCGCGCTGCGAGCCAGTGGATCGCCCGCCCGTGTGGCTCATGCGGCAGGCGGGTCGCGCGCTGCCGGAATATCGCCAGCTGAAGGAAAAATATTCGTTTTTGCAACTCGTGCAGACGCCCGAACTCGCGGCGGAAGTCACGTTGCAGCCCATCCGCCGGTTCGGTTTCGACGCGGCGATTTTGTTCAGCGACATCCTGGTGATTCCCGAGGCAATGGGACAGTCGTATCGCTTCCGCGAAACCGGCGGCATCGAGATGGATTTCAAAATCTCGTCCGCCGCTGACATTGAAAAACTTTCCGTCGAGCGCGTCTGCGAAAAATTAAATTACGTCGCCGCCGCGCTGAAAATTTTGCGGAAGGAACTTGGCGAACAAACTGCTCTCATCGGTTTCAGTGGCTCGCCGTGGACGCTGGCGACGTTCATGATGGAAGGCGGCAGTGCGGAAAAATTCACTAAGGCAAAGCTATTGTTCGATTCCGACAAGAAAACTTTTTTCGCGCTGATGGAAAAATTAAGCGCCGCCATCACCGCCTATTTGCAAATGCAAATCGCCGCCGGCGCGGACGTGCTCCAGATTTTCGACAGCCACGGTGGACATTTGCCTGCGGGCGAATTTCAAGAAGCCAGCGGGCGTTGGATGCGCGAAATTGTAGCGGCGCTCTGTGAGCGCCGAACCGCGACGGTCACAGACCGCCGCTACAATAAAGTTCCGATCGTCGCATTTTCGCTCGGCACGCATGGCAATTGGAATGACCTTGCCGTCACTGGCGCGAATGTGCTGGGCATTGACTGGCAATTTTCTTTGGCCGAGGCGCGGAAAATTTTACCGGAGAACATCGGCATCCAAGGCAACCTCAATCCCGCGCTACTCGCCGAGGCGACGCCAGAAAAAGTTGCCGCCGAGGCAAAACGGCTGCTCACGGAAATGCGCGGGCGCGACGGCTATATTTTCAATCTCGGCCACGGCGTGCCGCCGACGGCAAAACTGGAAAATATCGCGGCGCTCGTCGAAACCGTGAAAAATTTCAAATGAGCACGCTTAAAGTAGATTTGGATTTGGTTCAGAAATACAACGTGGCCGGGCCGCGTTACACGAGCTATCCGCCCGCGACGAAGTTCACCGACGCGTTCCAGTGGCCGGAACTTGCAGAAAAAATTTCTGAAAATAATAAATCCGAGCGCGATCTCTCGATTTATTTTCACATCCCGTTCTGCGAAACGCTCTGCTGGTTTTGCGGCTGCACGACGGTCATCACCAAAGACCACGCGCAAGGTTTGCCGTATCTGGATTATCTCGAAAAGGAAGTCGCGCAGATGGCGTCGCGGCTGAATCCGAAGCGCAAAGTCGTCCAACTGCATTGGGGCGGCGGTTCGCCGACGTTTCTGACGCCCGACGAAATCCGCAAGCTCGGCGGCATCATCCACAAACATTTTAAGTTCGCCGACAACATCGAAGCCGGAGTTGAAATTGATCCGCGCCGGCTCACGCGCGAACACATCGTCGCGTTGCGCGAAATCGGCTTCAACCGCGCGTCGCTCGGCGTGCAGGATTTTGATCCGCAGGTACAGGAGGCGGTTCACAGAATTCAGCCGCGCGATTTGACGCAGCAGACGTTGGATTGGACGCGCGAATCCGGCTTCGGCTCGGTCAACTTCGATTTGATTTACGGCTTGCCGTTTCAGACCGCCGATTCCTTCAACCGCACGCTCGACACGGTTTTGGAAATGTCGCCTGACCGTCTCGCCGTTTTTAGCTACGCGCACGTTCCGTGGGTGAAACCCGCGCAAAAAATCCTGGAACAAAAAATCCTGCCGACCGCCGAAGTGAAATTGCAGTTGCTCAAAAACGTCATCGAGCGCCTTACGGAAAACAACCGCTACGTTTACATCGGCATGGATCATTTCGCGCGGCCGGACGACGAACTGACCGTGGCGCAGCGCAACAAAACCTTGCAGCGGAATTTTCAGGGCTACAGCACGCGCGGCAACGCCGATATTTATTCCTTCGGCATGAGCGCGATCTCGCAGATTCCCGACGCGTATTGGCAGAACGAAAAAGAATTGCCGCAGTATTTTTCCGCGCTCGACGCGCAAAAAATTCCGCTCACACGCGGTTACGTTTTAACGGGCGAAGACAAAATCCGCCGCGAAACCATCATGCGCGTGATGTGCGACCTCTCGCTCGATTACGCCGCCATGTCGCAAAAACTCGGCGTCAACTTCGCGGAACATTTTGCGGACGAACTCGCGGCGTTGAAATCATTTGCCGCCGACGGACTGATTCAATTTTCGCCGGACGGTTTTGAAGTCACCGACACCGGCCGCCTGTTCATCCGCAACCTCGCGATGTGCTTCGACAACACGCTCGCGCCGTCGGGCGAACGGAAACATTCGCGGACGATTTAATTTCCTGCGTAAATCGAAAAATGAGAAGTGAATTGGATTATCGCAATCTGTTCAATGAGCGTTTGAAGCGTTCTCCCGCAGACTTGCTGTATGCCAGAACAACGCTTCGGCATTTTGCCCTAATCAACTATGCGGTTTCTCCCGAAAGACTTGCTGAATTTATTCCGGCCACTCATTTTGAAGTTGCGCGTTTTGAAACCGGCAAAGGAACAAAGGCTTTTTTAAGTGTCGTCGCTTTCCTTGATGTTGATTTTAATTTTTCACGGCTGGCTTCTGGAATCAAATTCACTTTTTACCAAACAAATCATCGCGCCTACGTCATTGACAAAGAAACCGGCCAGCCAGTCGTTTGGTTTTTTGGAACAAATCTTGGTTCAAGACTTGTTCAAATTCCTCGCTGCCTTTGGAAAATTCCATGGCATTTCTCAAAATACGACGTGGATTGCCGGTTTAACAAAACCTCGAACCGATACGATAAATACAGCTACAATTTTGAATCGGACTGGTGTTCCGGCAAAATTGAAATTCGCGACACGGGCGATCCGATTTCAGTCGTAGATGGGTTTGCATCTTTGGATGAAATGAAATTGATTCTCACCCAACCGATTCATGGGTTTTATCGGCGATTGGACGGCAAGCTCGGCACTTATCAGGTTTGGCACAAGGAAATGGTTTGCACAAAAGGCATTTCGGAGAATTTATATTTCAGTCTTTATGAGAAAATGGGTCTATTGTCTAAAGACGAGATGCAACAGCCTCATTCAATCTTTTTGTGTCCAGAAATAGAATTTGATGTTCATCTGCCACCTAAAGTTTCTAACCTACAAAATGCTGCCTGACAATTCTGTGTTTCATCCGTGTTCAATCCGTGGCAAAATAAAATTTCAAAATGAAATCCGTCGCGATCATCGGCGCTGGCATCACGGGGTTGACCGCCGCGTTTTATCTGAAGCGCCAAGGCGTGCCGGTCACGGCCTATGAAGCGGGCGGGCGCGCCGGCGGCGTCATCCGGTCGGCGCGGCAAAATGGTTTTCTCGCCGAGTCCGGCCCGAACACGATCCTCGAAACGTCGCCGAAAATTTCCGAACTCATCCGCGACCTGAACCTCGAATCGCGCCGGGTTTATCCGAGTCCCGACGCAAAAAACCGCTACGTCGTCCGCGACAAAAAACCGGTCGCGATGCCGTCGTCGCAGGCGGAATTTCTGACGACGAAACTTTTTTCCGCCCGCGCGAAATTCGCCCTCGCGCGCGAACCGTTCGTGCCGCCGCGCCGCGACGGCGTGGAAGAAAGCGTCGCCGAGTTTGTCTTGCGCCGGTTGAACCAGGAATTTCTGGATCGTGCCATTGACCCGCTGGTAGCCGGCATTTACGCGGGCGATCCGCACAAACTTTCAGTCCGGCACGCGTTTCCAAAACTGCTGGAAGCGGAACAAAAATTCGGCTCGCTCCTCAAAGGCCAGTTTTTCGGCGCGCGTGAACAAAAAAAATCCGGCGAAATTTCCCGGCGCGACGCGAAACTGTTTTCGTTCGACGACGGTTTGCAGGTTTTGACTGACGCGCTGGCAATACAGCTTGGCGATTTTCTAAAATTAAATTCGACCGTCACAAAATTGACGCAAACTGAAAATGGCTGGCGCGTATCAACTTCAAACGGCGAAGTTGAACATGACGCAGTGATTTATTGCGGAACGGCCTTCAAATTCGCCGAACTGAAAATCGAATCGCAAACGCCGCTGAATTTTTCCGCATTTTCCGAAATCCGTCATCCGCCCGTGGCCAGTATCGTTCTAGGCTTCCGCCGTGAAGACGTGGCACATTCGCTTGACGGTTTTGGAATGTTGATTCCGAAAATCGAAAATTTCAAAATTCTCGGCACGATTTTTTCATCGTCGCTGTTTCCAAATCGCGCGCCGGAAAATTTTGTCACGCTCACGAGTTACATCGGCGGCGAGCGCCAGCCGGAACTATCGTCGTTGCCGCAGGAAAAACTTGTCGAATTGGTTTGCGAAGATTTACGCGTGCTGCTCGGCGTGCGCGGCCAGCCGGTTTTCACGCACCTCCACTTCTGGCCGCGCGCGATTCCGCAATACAACGTCGGCTACCGCAAATTCAAAGACTTGCTGAACGAAATCGAAGCGCAGGCACGCGGATTATTTTTCGCCGGAAGTTTTCGCGACGGCATTTCGCTGGGCGATTCGATTGTGTCCGGCGGCGACATTGCGGAGCGCGTTGGAAAAACTTTTTCAACCACGGATGGGCACGGATGAACACGGATTTTTCCGGCGGCGAACAAGAAGTTTTATCCGTGCGCATCCGTGTCCATCCGTGGTTAAATTTCTTCGCGCATGAACAAAGCTGTTTTGCTCGTCAATCTCGGTTCGCCGGATTCAACTTCCGTCCGCGACGTGCGGCGTTACCTGAATGAATTTCTGATGGATGAGCGCGTGATTGACACGCCGTGGCTGCTTCGGCGATTTATTGTTGGATTGATTCTTATCAATCGTCCAAAGGAATCTGCGCACGCTTACGAAAAAATCTGGACCCGGGAAGGTTCACCACTGGTCGTCACCAGCAAACGCGTTCAAACTGAATTGCAAAAGCGTTTTGAAATTCCCGTCGAACTGGCGATGCGTTATCAAAATCCTTCGATTGAAAGCGCGGTGCAAAAACTGGCGGCGCAAAAAATTGACGAACTGTTTTTGATCCCGCTGTTTCCGCATTATGCGATGTCGAGTTACGAATCCGCCGTCGAGCGTGTGAAAAAAGTTGCGGCGAAACTTGCGCCACAAATGAAAATCACCGTGCAGCCGCCGTATTTTGATTCGCCGGACTACATCGCGGCTTTAGTCGCCAGCGCGCAGAAAGATTTAGAAAACGGTTATGACCATTTGCTATTCAGCTTCCATGGAATTCCCGAACGGCATCTTCGCAAATCCGATCCGACTGGCTGCCATTGTCTCGCAAAAGAAAATTGCTGCGAAGTTCCGAGTCCGGCGCACGCGACGTGTTATCGCGCGCAATGTTTCAAGACCGTCACGGCGTTTGTGAAACTGGCGGGAATTCCGGCGGAGAAATTTTCCGTTTCATTCCAGTCGCGCCTCGGCAAAGACCCGTGGCTGAAGCCTTACACGGATTTCGAGCTGGTGGAATTTCCGAAGCGCGGCATCAAAAAACTTCTCGTCATCTGCCCGGCGTTTGTTTCGGATTGCCTGGAAACGCTGGAAGAAATTGCGATTCGCGGGTGCGAAACATTTTTGTCGGCGGGCGGAAAAGAGTTCGCGCAGATTCCTTGTTTGAATGAACATCCGCTTTGGATTGAGGCACTGGAAAAAATGATCCGGCGTTTTGCAGATTGAATCGCCTGCTTATTCCTCTTTTTTGGAGCGACCGGTGAAATAGGCCAGCGGCAATTTTGCGGTGCGCTGTAGAAATTCCATAAATGTTTTTTTCTTCTTTTTATCGCCGCCAAGGCGTTCGCATTTGTGGCTGCAAAGTGGACAAAGAAACAGCGGCTGGCCACCTTGCCGACGCAACATGTGTACGCAACTGCTGCACATGACTTCGCTGCAATGCGTGCATTTATAAGTGACCGGTGCGTGTGGATGGCGCGGACACAACAGGCCTCCTCCTTCAACCACCACCGGCGGTTTTGGACGTTCGCGTTCGAACTTAGGAATTGAGATGGTGACGTCTGTGGATTCGACGAACAATTCCACATTGCCCAGTTGCACAGTCTGGCCGGCACGCAACCACGCTTCCTTGATCGGCTCGCCATTGACGAACGTGCCGTTGGTCGAATCGCAATCGCAAATCAGCACGCCGTCGTTCGACAGCACCAGTTCGCAATGCACGGAAGACACTGTGGAATGTTCGATGGGAAAGTCACAGTCTGGGTCGCGGCCGACATGATTCGTGCCAAGACGCAATTCAAGCGTCCGGTTTTCCAAACCATCCGTTTTGATCAGAAGTCTGGCCATAAAAGTCTCCGAATCCCAATCCAGATACAGCTTGCATTTATTGGAAAATGAAAGTCCAGAAAATAATCCATGCAAATTCAAACCACAAATTCCAATTCCTGCCGGCGCGGAATCAGGCCGCGCTCAAACGCCTGCCCGAGAAAAAGGCGGATGGATTCGCGTCCACGCCTGCCGTAATCGAGGGTCCAATGATTCACATACATCCCGACGAATTTATCAGCGAGATCGCGGCCCATGTCGCGCGCGTATTGCAGTGCGTGTTGCACCGCCTCGGCGCGATGATCAAGGCTGAACTGTATGCTCGCGGTAAGCGTGTCGGAAATTTTTTTGCGCGTCGCCAGATCAAATTTTTTGTGTATGACGTTTCCGCCGAGCGGCAGCGGCAGACCTTCGTTTTGTCTGCCCCACCAAACGCCGAGGTCTTCACAAACAACAAGACCTTCGTTTTGATAAGTCAACTGGCCCTCGTGGATGATTAAACCAATTTCCGCTATTCCATTTTTTATTGCCGAAAAAATCTGGTCGAATGGCACAACGACGTAATTGAATTCCTGCGCGGGCTTTCCCAACCAAAGTTGCAGCGCTAGAAACGCGCTGGTCATGGTTCCGGGCACGGCGATTTTTTTGTGGGAGATTTCTTCGTGAGAAAATTTTTGTTTCGCCACAAGCATCGGGCCGTAGCCGTCGCCCATGCTTGCACCGCTTGGCAGCAGCGCGTATTTATCGCTGACGTAGGCGTAGGCGTGGATGCTGACGGCGGAAATATCAAGCTCGCCACGCGTGGCGCGCTCGTTTAACGTCTGGATGTCCTGCAAAACGTGCCGGAAATGAAACCCATGTGTGGGAATTAAATTTTTAGCAAGCGCATAAAACATGAAGGCGTCATCAGGATCGGGCGAATGCCCAAGTGTCAAATTCGTTTGGTGCATGAGCGCAAACTAACCGACGTGTTGCGCTAATGCGCGAAAAAACTCAACTGCACGCGCCTTCTTTGGTCCGACCGCAACCAACCACCTCCTTGGTTTTCAGTAAATTGGATTTGCGGCCAAATCCAAAGAGACGCGCGCCGTGTTCCTCCTCGGCTCTAACTTTTCAACCCCCACAACCTCGTGTGCACTCCGATGTACACAATTACCCCTTCATCAGCACTAAGCGTGCCGAGTTCATTCGTGCGGGTGTAAACATGAATATCCCAATTAAATCGGGCAAATCTTCAAAAGTTAAGAAATTTAAGTTTATGGAATGACTGTTGTTTTTTTTTCAACATGGCAAAAATCTTGATCTTTTGCCGTGGCACACGCGGAGTTCTTGCTTTCATTCACCAAAAATCCGGATTAGCGTTTGCGAACACGAGCCGGTGTGGCGAAATGGCAGACGCACAGGACTTAAAATCCTGGGACCTTAAAAAGTCGTGTGGGTTCGAGTCCCGCCACCGGCACCAAATTGATAATAGTCAATAAATACGGCACTTTTAGCGGTTTCAAGCCAGTGATTCACCCTTTGGGGTAACGTGTCTGCCGGTGTTAATCGTGTTTGACAAACCCGGCGGATGAATACAAATTGTCTCCGTGCGGATTATTAAAGAAGCGTTTCTCGTGGCGGCGGGGCGGGAACATCCGCCAGCGGCTCGCCACTTG
>JBEKZT010000053.1:0-20726 GCA_049509595.1 Verrucomicrobiota bacterium | reverse complement strand
ATTCGCCGAAAATGACGAGCTTGCGCTTGTGGTAAATGTTTGCCAACTCGCCGTTAGGATTGACGAGAAAACTGCTGTTGAAATAATTTGTCGCGTCGGGGTGAAATTCAACATCATCACCGTTGAAAATAATCCAAATGTGATGCGACTGCGCCAGTTCGCTGATGGCGCGGAAATTTTCCACGCTCAATTCCGGCACGGCGGCTTCCGGCCAGATCAGCAAATCGGTTCCGTCGGTGAGCGCATTTTCCGAAAGTTCCAGCAATTGGCGGAAGCGGTTGGAGTTTTCATTTTCGTCCCAAATGAGTGTTTGCGGAATACTCGGCTGAATGAGTATGACGCGCAGCGTTTGGGTGGATGGATTTACTTTGCCCGCTTTTGCAAAACCGAAAATGAACAAGGCGACGACTGCAAGCATCGGCAAAACGATTTCAGCCTGCCATGCGAAGCGGGTGACTGGTTTGCGAAAAATCACGAGCGCGGCAGAAAACAGCGACAGCGAAAACCAGACGATTAAAAATGAAACGCCGTAAACGCCCATGACCGACGCGATTTGGATGAGCGGAATCATTTTGAATTGCGACACACCGAGAAAATTCCACGGGAAACCGCCGAGCAGCCGCGCCCGAATCATTTCCAATGCCACCCAAACTGCCGCGCCTGCGAGCGACCAAAGTGTTCGTCGCGACCAATTGCCTTCGCCGATTTTTCCCGCAAGCAGCCAAACCCAAATCGCCGGATAAAGCGCGAGATAAACGCAAAGCGAAATCCAGCTCAGCACAGGGCCAAGCGGCAGCGAGTGCCAGCGATAAGGCATCAGCAAAAGCCAGTAAAGTGACGCGAGCCAGAATGAAATTCCGCCGACGTAACCTAGGCGGAAAACGTCACTGGAATTTTTTTCGTGCGCGGCAAAAACCAAAAAAGCCGGAGCAATCCATGCGAAACCGGCAACGCCGATTTTGGGAAATGCAGCAGCGAGCAAAAGTCCGGCGATGATGGCAATGAAATAACCGCTGCGAATGAAAAGTTCGTTCAGGAAACTTTTTGCGGTTGAAAACGGCGAGTAATTTTCAATGAATGTCGGACCAAGTTTTGTGCATTGAGAGGCCTGTTTCAAAACCTTCTGGCCGGCATTGACCACAATCGCTTCGCGCGCGCCGCGCCAGACGGCGAAATCGGCGTCGGAATTGCCCGCGTAATCGAAGCCGCGTTCGCCGAATTTTTTTACAAGCATTTTGAGTTTGTTTGTACTGCGCAGATTGGTTTTGCCATCGCTGGCGAGAACTTCGTCAAAAATTGCGACGTGATTGGCGACGGGCAACGCCATTTGCAAATCGGACGCAGTCGCCAAAACAATTTTTCGACCGGCGTTTTTTTGTTCGCGTAGAAAAGTCAGGAACTTTTTATGATAGGGCAGGGTGGACGGATCAATTTTAGCGTGCGCCGACAATTTTCTTTTCAAAAAAGCCCGTCCGCGCGTCCACCAAAATAAAATTGGAAACAGCCAGAATGGATTTCGCCGGAGCAGCCGCGCGAGCGATTCCCAAAGCAAATCGGTTTTGATGAGCGTGCCGTCCAAATCCACGACGAGTGGGATTTGATTTTCGTGCAGTGCGTCGCGCGTTTGCGGCATGAGTTTGATTAGCCGTTGAGAGCAAGTCGCAGCAAGTCTTTTTCGCGCGAACCGTAATTCAGCTTTAACGCCTCGGCATGGGCGGCGGGCGTCATTTTCTGCCACGATTTTTGCAGCGCGACGATCATCTTGTCGTCGGAAGTTTTTGCGGCGAGGCCGGCGAATTGATGCTCCAGAAAAACGAGGCAGAGCGCGTCTTCAAGCACGCGGCACTCGGCATCGTCGGGAAAATTTTTCTTGAGATTCAATTCCTGCACGCGGTGGATGGTGTTTTCGTCGTAACCGGTTTCGCGCAGGATTTCACCGGATTTTTGCGCATGGAATTTTTTCAAGTCGGCGCGCCATTTCAAATAACCGGCGCGCGTCATGGGATAGGAGTTGCGAGGAATTTGCCAGCGGCAAATGTGCTGGCAGCGCACGGCCAGGCGAAGTTCCTCGGAAGCATTTGGACAAAGTCGTAGAACCCAATCGTTCAAGCGATGCGCGTAGAGCAATTCGCGCGGCTGCGAATTTTCCAAATTTGGATCGCGAGAATTCTCTTCGTCGAAACGGCGCAGCGCGGCTTCAAATTTCTTTGCGTCACGAGGTTGAAAATGTGCGGGCACATCTGAAGTTTTGCAAAAGCGCGTTCAAGCGCAAGGCGGTTTGTAAATTTAAGCTGGTTGTTTTTTTATCGGAATTGTAAGGTCATTCACATGAAAGCCAAATTCACGAGTCGCGCCATTCCTTTTTCTTTGATTTTACTGGCCGTTGCATTTCTGTTGATTGGAAGTGGTGGCGTATTCACATTTGCGCAAAATACAAATGCACCTGCCATTGCAACTGATGTTTCGCAGTATCCGACAAATGACTCACTTTTGCCGGGCAAAGGTCCGGCGCACGTTTGGTCTGGATTGCCAAAAGTCTGGGCGCAACGCCATGCTCAATGGATGAAAACGGCTGACCAAGACCAGGGTTCGGTAGTTTTTCTCGGTGATTCCATCACCCAAGGCTGGAATTCTCTCGCGCACGATTTTCCGAATATGAAAGTAGCCAATCGCGGTATTGGCGGCGATACGACGCGTGGTGTTTTGTATCGTTTGGAAGCGGACGTGCTGGCACTCAAGCCGAAGGCCATTGTGCTTTTAATCGGCACGAACGATCTTGGGAACGGCGCGAATCCCGACGATGTGGCGGACAATATTGAAGCGATTTTGACGGCCATCAAGAATTATGACCCAAACCTGCCTGTAATTGTTTGCAAGGTTATGCCGCGCGGTAATCCCAGCCAGCATTTTGCCGAGAAAATTGAAAATCTCAATTCACTGGTGGAAAATTTTGTGCGAACCCAGCCGAATTTTTATGTATGTGATACTTGGAGCATTTACGCAAATGAAAATGGTGACTGCCCGAAGGATGAATTTCCTGACTTATTGCATCCAAATGCAATGGGTTACGTAAAATGGGAGTCAGCTTTGAAACCAATTTTTGTAGAACTTGGCCTTACACAATAATCTGGAAAATATTGTATTTGTTTATTCAAGGCGCCTAAAAAACACCTTGACAGATGGATAGAATTATGTTTTTATCAAACAAATCAGCCCCAAAAAATATGAAAAACTTATTTCTAACTCAAAAACTGTCCTTTTTATTCCTTGGTTTATTGATAGTTACATCAACGACTGCCGCCCATGCGACCGAAATAGTAGTTAACCAATTTGACACTACAGCCGAAGCAAGCTCGTATGGAATTGCTTATGGAAATGCAAACACTTTTACGGATGTTCCTGACTTGTCGTTTTCAACTAATGACGCGAATGGTAATCCATCTTCAGGCTCGTTAGAATTTGTGGAAGAATATGGCACCGGGGGCCATGCACAGGGAGCGTATGCGTCTTATTTTGCCACTCCTATAACCGGTCTCAACCAGATAACAAACCTCTCCTTTGACCTAAAAGTTGACCCGGCTTCGGCACTTGATGAATATGGAAACGCCGCTTACTTTCAACTGGCGTTTGACAATCAAAACTACAACTATACACAGTTATACGCTGGTAATGTAACCACCAACAGTGCTAATAATGGGTGGCAACATTTTTCAGTTGGCAACGGAGGACTTCCGCTGGCTCAATTTAATACGGCTTCGAGCTTGTTAGCCGTGATTTTGGATCCGTATGATAGCAATTATACCAACACCCCGGGTACCGAGCATACGATAATGTATATTGATAATATAATATTTTTAACGTCAGCTGCACCACCACCGCCGCCGACGATGAGCATTTTGAAAACAACGCCGGGCTTGAATTTTGTGGAAGGATCCATTTCAGGTCAGTTCGACCGGCAGAACATCATCACGGCCAACGCTTCAAATTATTCGTGGGTGGGTGCCGCCACGCCGTCACATCCGGTCACCTATTCCTTTAACCTTAGCCAATACAATGCGCCGGATTTGAACTATCATATCTATTTTTATCAGACTGCAGGAGCTGGTGGTGCGAGTGCGCCGGACTACAACCAGCCTAACGTCTTGATTTTACAGGTTTCACCAACAAATGGTGGTGCAATCGCGACGATTACGTGGAAGACCAATTCTCCGAATTCCGGAACGGTGAGCAACGGACTTTTTGGCACCGCAACCGCAATTACCAATGCAACCTTAACGGGCAACTGGCAGTTGCAGTTTACAAGCGATACCGGCGGTAATTTGATCGCGCCCGGTCCGGTTAGCTATCCCTTCACCATTGACCCGGGCATTGCGGCTAATCTGTCAAACCCGATCACCGTTAATTTTGGTATCAACCCCAGCATCAATTCACCGGTAGTTCTTGGTGAAGACGTGGTTGTTTCTCAAATTTCAATTTCCGGAGTGGATCCGCTGAGCCCGGATTTTGCCACCACGGATAATTTCCTTCAAGATCCGGCGCTGGACACCAATACTTGGACCGTGAACGCCCTGACTCCTTCCAGCATTTTGTTCATACCTACAAACACTGTTTACTCGGTGGATTGGACTCTTCCCGATACTGGGTTTGCATTGCAAGAGAATACAAATTTAACAAGTTCGGGGTCATGGACAGATTCGGGATTGTCAACCATCACATTGTTTCCGGGAAGGCGGGCCTTGATGGCCAAGAACGATCTGCCCGTCGGCAACAGCGCGTTCTTCCGCCTCATTCAAAGGGTCGCCACCCAACTGCAGGTGTTGTTGCCGGGTGAGACCAACGCACCGAATACCGTTTCTGGCAAGGTTGGAACACCCATTCCGCAGAGTGTGAGCGGAACCGGCACTACTGTTACTGTGAATTCGGTAGATTCTACCTGGCATATAGTTAATACCTCTGGCGATCAAATACAGTTAAGCAGTAGTGATGAAGGTGCTTCCATACCACCTGCAGCTCCACTGGAAGGTGGGACGGAACAGTTTACTGGCTTCTTCTTTGGCACGGCAAATACGACACAAACTATTACAGCTACAGACACGTCAAATACTAATATTTTGTCCAATACCAGTTCTACTGTATCCGTAACTCCGTGATGAAAAAAATTATTTATATTTAAACATGAATAAAAGCGGGCGTCAGTGTTTAAACTGATGCCCGCTTTGTTCATTTATGTTTGATATAATATTCCAAGTAATATAGAATTTAGAAAAGATGAGGATTCAGAACACAATGCCGAGAAATGATCCTCGATATCAAGGTTTCACGCTGATTGAGTTGCTGGTGGTTATCGCGATTATTGCAATTTTGGCGGCCATGCTTCTGCCGGCACTCTCAAGAGCCAAAGCAAAAGCACAGGGAGTAAGTTGCATGAACAACACCAAACAACTGATGCTTGCTTGGCGCATGTATGCTGATGATAATAACGACCTTCTGGCACCGAATGATTATCCCTACAAAACCGTCTATCGTACCGTTCCTGTTGCCAGCAGAATTATGTATAAGAGTTGGGTTTGCGGCACCATGGGAGTAGCCGGGGACAGTTATCTTATAAATGGAGCATGTCCAGAATTGACAGACCCCGTTGGCACTGCGCTTACTGCTTATCAACCTAGTCCCACAATTTATCATTGCCCGGCCGACAACTACATTGATCCATATGAAGGGCATATAGCTCATGTGCGCAGCTATTCAATGAATTCAGCAGTTGGCACGGATTGGAATAGCTCTTCAACCTATACATCTGGCGGACCTCCAATCGGGTCAGCAGTAGGGGGTGGCTGGCTGCCGGGAAGCGGCTATAATGGTACACAAACCACTTGGTTGACGTATGGCAAAACGTCATCGTTCACTAGGCCGGGTCCCGCCAATACTTGGGTCATAATGGACGAAAGCCCAATCACGATAAATGATGGTTCTTTGGCCATATCTGCAGTTGCGATTCCCGGAAGTACCTATCTTATTGACTATCCGGCTGGCAATCATGCCAATGCGGCGGGTATGGCTTTTGCCGATGGCCACTCGATAGTTCACTCATGGCTGGATCCTCGAACATATTCTCCGAACGCAAGTTCGCAGCATGGTGCAGGTGGTACAGGTGCAGTAAATGAATCATCTCTACCGGGTGGTGATGACAAAGATTGCTTCTATCTGGCACCCCTTACTTCTGCTCTGCGATAATTGACATGGTGGCGTAAAGTTTTGCCCATTGACACGTTCAATTATCGAGCTTTGCCAAAGGCTGCCAATGGTTGCATTCGATCCGATATGAATTACTTTCAATCATGATTCCATTAAGACCGTCGTTAGCCTCCGGTTATTGTGTGATTTGAAAACCAATTAAAAATGATAACTTTTATTGTCAGGCGATCCCGGACTGTTTATTTACCGGCTTTCGCTGCAGTTCTGCTGTCAACGGTTCAAACCGTGATGGCGCAGGCCAATCTTCCGCTTTACACGGATAATCTTGTCAATGGATTTCAAAATTGGAGTTGGGCAACGGTGAATGTTGCAAATACTTCGCCGATTCATTCCGGTGGCTATTCCATCAGTGTTACTGACAGCACCAACTATCAGGCACTTTCTATTGCGCATACGGATTTCAATACAGCACCTTATGGCAGTCTAAGTTTTTGGATCAACGGCGGGGCTATCGGCGGACAAAAGTTGCTAGTCTATGGTTTGCTGGATGGAACCAATCAGACTGCATATTCGCTGGGAACTTTGTCGGCCAATACCTGGCAGCATTTCATAATTCCGCTTTCAACTCTAGGCGTCGCCAGCAAGCCCAATTTCAGCGGGATATGGATTCAAGGAAATGTCGGAACAGCCCAGCCGACATTTTATGTGGACGACATTGAGTTGATCGCCACAGCTGCTCCTCCGGTTGTGAATCTGGCTGTTGATGCTGCGCAAACCATTCGGGCGGCGGATGCCCGCTGGTTTGGCCTCAACACCGCTACTTGGGACGGATATTTGGGCAATTCCTCGACCCTCACCGCGCTCAAAGCAGCAGGGGTGCTGGCGCTGCGCTGGCCGGGCGGCTCAACCTCCGATGCATATAATTGGTCAACGGATCCATCAGGGAATTCCAAATTCATGAACATTGTCACAAATCTGCCAGGCGCTCAAGTTTTCACCACGGTCAATTACGGCACCGGCACACCAAGTGAGGCGGCGGCTTGGGTGCTCTCGGCCAACATCACCAATCATTGCAGCTTCAAATATTGGGAGATCGGCAATGAATGTTATGGCACGTGGGAAACAGATTCCAATGCCGTTGCCCATGATCCCTATACTTACGCCACCAACGCGGCCGTTTATATTCAACAGATGAAGGCGGCGGATCCCACCATCAAAATTGGCGTGGTTGCTGTTCCAAGCGAGGACAGCTACATCAACAACTCCAATCATGCTGTCGTGAATCCAATCACCGGAAAAACACATTACGGCTGGACACCCGTAATGTTGGCTACCTTGAAAACCCTCGGCGTCACGCCGGATTTTCTCATTTATCATTTTTACCCACAATATACAGCCGAACCCGTCAGCACCAATCCTCCTTCACCCTGTGCCGACAGCGACCCGCTTTTATTGCAGGTTGCAGACAATCCTTCGCCTCTGGCGTGGACCGACTGGGCCAGCGCCGCTTCTAATTTAAGGCAGCAAATCACTGATTATATTGGTCTAGGTTCACCGGTCACAAATATCGAACTTTGCTGCACCGAAAATAACAGCGACTCCAGTGGCGGCGGAAAGCAGTTGAGCAGCCTCGTCAACGCGCTCTACATGGCCGACAGCATGAGCCGGCTCATGCAAACCGAGTTTAATTCTTATCTATTTTGGGATCTTCGCAATGGTGCTGGCAACGATGGCAGTTTTGATTCTACTTTGTATGGCTGGCGCACCGAGGGGGACTTCGGCGTGATCACTGGCAGCGCCGCCTACAACCCGCCCTATTACAGCATGAAGCTCATGCAATATTTTGTTCGACCGGGTGATACCGTGCTCAATGCGACCAGCGACTATCTGTTGCTTTCCGCCTACGCTGCCCGTAAAGCCGATGGCGCGCTGACCATGCTTGTCATCAATAAAGACAACACCACAAATTTTAACGCCCAGATTGCGCTGACTAATTTTATCCCATGGACAAATGCGACTATCCAATCTTACGGTATCCCGCAGGATCAAGCGGCCGAATACAATGAGAGCGTGTCTTTGCAGGACGTTGCGACGACGAATTTCCCGGCTGCCGTTACAAATTTCAATTACACTTTCCCGCCGCTATCTTTGACGCTTTTCACCTTTGCGCCCGCCGCGCCGCAGTTGCAGTCGTCTTTGAATTCAGCCGGTCAGTTTGTGTTGCAGTTTCAAGGACAGGCAAGCGTTCCTTACATTATTCAAACATCGCCGGACTTGGTCAATTGGACTTCTGTTTCAACCAACCTTTCCAATGGCGCAATGCTGGGCGTGACCAATGCAGTTTCATCCGGTTCTGCCGGGCAATTCTGGCGTGTGGTTTGGCAGCCTTAAAGGGATTTGTTTTTGTCAATCAAACGGTAGCGCTGCTCGACACAAATCTTGGAACGCATCCCGTCTTCAGGCGTGTTCGTGACGTAATCCAAAAGTTTTTCCACCGTGCTCGTGGCCACGTGCGTACGTGTATCCGATGAGCCATAATAAATAAATACATCGCCATTGGCGCGCGCTACCCAGCCGTTGGCGAACAAAACGTTGGATACGTCGCCGATGCGTTCGTCGCCTTCCGGTGCCATGAAATAACCTCCAGGTGCTTTAATGACTTTGGTTGGATCATTCAAGTCGCATAAAAACAAATAAAGAACGTAGCGCATTCCAACGGCGGTGTTGCGAACGCCATGCGCGAGATGCAGCCAGCCTTTTTTGGTTTTAATCGGAGCCGGACCAAGACCATTTTTTCCTTCTTTGATAGTGTGATAAAAACGCGGATCAACAATTTGTTCCTTGCCGATGACGGCGTTCTCGATGTCGTCGCACAAACCCCAGCCGATGCCGTCGCCGGTTCCGGTCGCCGCAAAATCAGTCATCGGACGCGTATAAAAGGCGTATTTGCCTTTGACAAATTCAGGGTGCAAAACGCAATTACGCTGATGCAAGGAATTGGTCTTGAGATCGGGCAGGCGTTCCCATTTCAAAAGGTCTTTAGTGCGGGCGATGCCGCAACGCGCGATGGCGGCGGAAAGATCGCCCTGTTTCGAGTCGTCATGGCGTTCGGCGCAGAATAGCCCGTAAATCCAGCCGTCTTCATGGCGGACAAGGCGCATATCGTAAAGATTCGTTTCCTTGTTTTCCCGTTCCAGCATACGCACCGGATAATCCCAGAACTTAAAATTGTCCACTCCGTTACTGCTTTCGGCGACGGCGAAAAACGATTTGCGATCCCAGCCTTCAACGCGTGCCATGAGAACAATGCTTTTGTTCCATGCCATCGCGCCGACGTTGAAAACCGCGTTGATGCCGAGTCGCGTCATCAGATGCGGATTACTCGCGTGGTCAAAATCGTAGCGCCACGTCAACGGAGTGTGTTCCGCAGTGAGCACGGGATTTTCGTAACGGTCAAAGATGCCGTTGCCGTTTCTTTGCGGGCGATTGGGGCGGCGCAGCAGTTTTTTATATTCCATTTGCAGCTGTTTCAATTTTTTGTCGAAAGCTGGTTTGTTCACGTGGATGGTTTTGGTTATATTATTTTTTAGGCGGGTGAATTTGGTTCAAAAGGCGCAAGGTTTCAAGGCAGGCGCGCGAACTATGATAAGGGCCTTTCCATTCGCTGATTTTTGGTTGGCTTGAATCAGGCTTTCCGTCTTCGTTTATGCGCCAAAACCAGTCGCCGTGAACGCGATCTACCATATGCTCCATGATGTAATTCCAAGTTTGCCGCGCGGCGTTGAAAAATTTTTCTTCGCGCGAAATTTCCAATGCGTTGAGAAATCCGACGACGGCTTCGGCCTGCGGCCACCATTCCTTGCCGCGATCAATAATCTGGCCGGCGCGGCCCTCGTAAAAAAGTCCGCTGTCAGTATCGTGACCTTCGTTCAAAACGGCTTCCGTCATTTTCAACGCGATGGCGCGCGTTTGTGCGAGCAGCGCGGCATCTTCCAGAACATCGGTGGCCTCACACAGCAGCCACGTTGCTTCGATGTCGTGGCCGAAAGTGTAAGTGTCCACGCGTGGATTTTTCCAGGCCCGATAAAGATTGGTATAAGCCTCGAGAACGTGCAGGTGGTTGTTCATGGACTTTTTTTCGGCCATGTCCTTTTCGCTCAGACGGCTGTTTTCAGCGGAAGACCAGTCGCGATGGCAGACTTCAAAATAGCCGCCGTGCCCTGAATCATGGGCGTGACGTTCGACCAATTCAAATAGTTGAATGGCGAGGGTCAGAGCGCCTTCGTCGTCGAAGGCTTGATGATATTCGACCAGCGCATAAATGCAGAATGCCTGGCCGTAGATTTTTTTTGCATCGTCCAAGACGCGCCAGTCATCCGTCAGCCGCCAGAATGCGCCGCCGTGTCGCGAATCCCAAAAACGTTTGGTCATTATTTCGTAGGCGCGTCCGGCCATTTCGCCATAGATTTTTTTTGGCGACGCACGAAAGACGGCAGAAAATGTCCACAGAATCCGGCTGTTGACGATCAGGCCTTTGGGCTTTGCCCGGTCAATCCGCGAATCGTTGTCCATCCATCCCAGCCAGCCGCCTTGTTCATGGTCAAGTGCAGGACCGGTCCAAAAGGGAAGTATGTGTTCATAAAGCTGGTTGTGAACGCTGCGGGAAAAATCTTCGAGAATCTTTTGATTCATTCACGAGTGAACAAGTTTTTCGAGCTTGTCATACCAGTTGAATTTGAGAAAGACGGACGTAGCAATAAACAGCGTAAAAATCGCGCCGATCCAAGCCCATTCGCGGAGCACAATATAAATCGGCAATGAAACCATGGACAATTGCCAGATAATACCAACGCCGACATTTACGCAGTCACGTCTGAAATCATTGTTGGGTTGGAAGGCCGGGTCTTCTTGCATGACTTTGGCTTTGATTGGTCCCCAAAAGCCCCAAGGCCGCACGTTTTTGTAAAAGCTTTTCAAAATCACATCGTCTTCCGGCTTGCTCATAAACGTTCCCAGCAGGCAGCCAATGATTGACAAACCGAGGATGACCGGGAAAGAGTAGAGCGCATTCACTCCGTGACCGGCAATTTTGTCAATTAATCCAGGTACGAACATGGCGCTGACAATCCCGACCAACATGCCGGCGAAATAGCCATAGCCGTTGAACCGCCACCAAATCCATTTGAGAACATTAGCCATGACGTAAGCGCCGCCCAATGCGCCGACAATCCACATCATCACATCCATGATACGGTTCGTCAAAAGGCCAAAAGCGATGCCGACGACCAACACCGCCACCGACGCGATGCGGCTTAAAAAAATATCGGTGCGATGAGAAGAATTGGGGTTGATGAATCTTTTGTAGATGTCATTTACAATGTAGGCGGGCGCAGCGTTAATTGTGGCGGCGAAATTGGACATAAATGCGGCGATTAAGCCCGCCAGTAAAAGGCCGACGACACCAACTGGAATATATTGACTCAAAATGTCCGGTAATAATTTTTCCAAATCCGGTTTGGCCATGCCGCGCAACGTCGGCATGTAAAATCCAAGCGCCAGCACCGTGAGTCCTGCGACCATGAAGTAACGCGGAAAACACAACACCACATTGACCCAACCGCTCATCAAACACGCTTCCCGTGTGTTGCGGGTGGCCAGGATTCGCTGCATATCGTAATTCGGCATCGGTCCGGCGAGACTGGCCAGCACGCCCTTGAAAAACATCAGGCCAAAAATAATCCCGAAAAGACTGTTGTCGTCCTGTTTGATGGCTTCATTCGCCTGGTTCAAAATTCCGGTCCAGTCCAAACCCAGATGCAGCCCAAAAAATGGACTTGTCCAACCGATGGGAATCGCCGCCTTGATCATTTCGGGCGACACCTTATACATGGCGATTACACCAATGATGAATGCAGTTATTGTCAAAATGGTAAACTGCATCACTTCCGTGAGGACGACCGTAATCATGCCGCCTTTGATCACATAAAAAGATGTCAGCAACAGGATGATGATGGCGTAGATGTTTTCGTCGCTGAACACTCCCTGACTTGTATTGGTAAAGTGCCAAGGCAGCATGACAACGGCAAATTTGCCAATGCCTTTGAAACAATAGGCGAGCATGCCGACGACACTGATCAGCGCGAAAAGCACGACGCTCAAATGTGCGAGATTTGCGCCGGTGTCACGGCCAAAACGGGTCTGAATCCATTCCGCGCCGGTCAGAACGTTGGAACGCCGCAACCAGGCGCTGATAAACACCATCAGGAAAATCTGGTTGAAGGTCGGCCAGACCCACGGCAACCAGATGCTTTTCACCCCGTAAACAAAGAGCCAATACACCAACAACATCGTGCCGGAGATGTCGAACATTCCTGAGGCATTGGAAATGCCGAGCAAATACCACGGTAGTGATTTGCCGCCTAAAAAGTAAGAATTAAGGTCTTTGACGCTGCGTCGTGAAACCCAGATGCCAATGGACACGGCAGTCAGAAAATAAATCAGGACGATGGCAATATCAACAGGGTGTAATTTCATAAACGCATTGCAGCATTGGGAAAAATGGATTTACGAAAAGTTAAAATAAAACTTTCCTGACACAAGCAAATTAAAAGTTTTAGCGCTTTCAGTTGGTAAAATGGTTTGACTCCGTTCGAGGTGTTGCAATCATTTGCGCAAATCCTATGGCATCCATCCCTGTCGCCCCAACAGCGTCTCCATCCCAAAACGACGGCCAGACTTATCGCGGCCCGTTCGCGATCATGACCATCCTCTTTTTTCTGTGGGGATTCATGACCGTGTTCAACGACATTTTGATCCCACGATTCAAGGAGGCGTTTACGCTGAATTATTTTGAAGCCATGCTCGTGCAATTCGCCTTTTTCGGCGCTTATTTTGTCGGCTCGCTTTTGTATTTTTTCATCTCGGCGACGACGGGCGATCCCATCGCCAAACTCGGTTATAAAAACGGCGTAATCATCGGGCTTTTGATTTCGGCGACCGGCAGCGCTTTGTTCTGGCCGGCGGCGACCATCCATTCCTACCCGACATTTCTGGCCGGACTGTTCATCGTCGGACTTGGATTTGCAATGCTGCAAATCGCTGCGAATCCTTACGTGACCATTCTTGGACCGGAACGAACGGCGTCGAGCCGTTTGAATCTGGCGCAGGCCTTCAATTCACTGGGCACCACCACCGGCCCGCTCATCGGCGGTTATCTGATTCTCCAATACTTTGCCAAGACCGGCGCGCACGGGGCCGAATCGGTCAAAATTCCCTATCTGATTTTCTGCGTCGTTTTTGTGGTTCTTGCGGCGATCTTTTTCTACATCCGTTTGCCGCACGTTGGTGAAGGCAAGGTCGAGGCGGGCATTGGCGCTTTGAAATATCCGCACGTCGTTCTCGGAGCGCTCGCCATCTTCATGTATGTCGGCGGCGAAGTTTCCGTCGGCAGCGCCATCATCAATTTTCTTGGCCAGCCGACCGTCGCCGGGCTGACCGCATTGGAAGCCAGCAAATACGTCTCGCTCTTCTGGGGCGGCATGTTGATCGGCCGTTTCATGGGTGCGGCGGAACTGAGCGAAATGAAAAAAGGTAGCAAGCAACTGTTGCTCGCCGCCATCCCTCTCACCGCATTTTTAATCCTCCTGTCCTGGCGCGGCTGGGACGTGGTGAAGATGTATCTACCGATGCTCGTGCTCTGCTGGTTTTTCTTTCAAGTCGGCAAAGGACTGGCTGGGCGCACCCTGTTCGTATTTTCGACAACGATTGTCGTGTTGCTCGCCATCGCTATTCTTGTGGGCGGCAAGACAGCAATGTGGTGCATCGTCGGCATCGGCTTGTTCACCTCCATCGGCTGGCCGAACATTTTCTCGCTCGCGCTTGACCGCATGGGTGTCCTCAAAAGCCAGGTTTCATCGCTGCTCGTCATGGCCGTGGTCGGCGGCGCGATTCTGCCGGCGATATTGGGGCGCATCGCGGACGTCTGGAATCTGCAAGTGGCGTTCATCGTGCCGCTGCTCGCCTATGCTTACGTTGCATTTTACGGAATCAAAGGCCACAAAATCGGGCGCGGTAAATTGCCGGAAGCATAGGCGCAATTCAATTGCCCATCGCACCTGAAATTTAGGCCACGTTCAAATTTGTTTGATGCCGGTGGTCACGTCCCCGCGAGCCGCGTCGTTTTCCCGACGCCCGCCGTCACCTTCCCGGCGGATGCTGGCAGTCGCCCGATGGTCATTGTCTATGCCGTTTTGACCTTTGAAAGTGTCCGACGCACCCATTTGCTCCGCAATAAGCGTGCTTAAAGATATTTTGACTCCAAACTGTTTTTACGCTTAATTTCCAACCATGTCTGCCAATGATCTCAAGCCTGCGCTTCTCAACTCCCCGGTGTCCCGTCATTTGGCCGCGCTGTTTGTTTTCTGCTTCTTACTGGCCGGAACCCGGTCGGCTCACGCGCAGAGCAACATGGTAATCTATGACGATTCGCTGGAAAATAACTGGCAAAACTGGGGCTGGGCCACGCTCAATTACGCCAATACTTCACCCGTCCATTCCGGCAGCGATTCCATCAGCGTGACGATTGCCAGCGCCTATGCGGGAATTCAAATTTATCATCCGGATATGACGAACACGGCTTACGCCAGCATCAGTTTTTGGCTAAACGGCGGCACCAGTGGCGGGCAAAATCTCCAGATGTATGGCCTGCTGGACACGAATGGCACGCCGAATGACGCACAAAGTGCCCGCTATTATCTCGCCACGCCGGCTGCCAATAGCTGGCAGCAATATACGGTTCCGTTGTCGACTCTGGGCGTGGCGAACACGACGAACTTCACCGGCTTCGTCATTCAGGATTCCGCCGGCACGGCCGAGCCGGTTTTTTATCTGGATGACATCCAATTGAACGCAGCAGTGCCGACAGTGACGCATCTGATGGTAAACGCCGGCCAGCCCATCCGCACGGCGGATGTGCGCTGGTTCGGCATCAATGGGACCATTTGGGACAACAATTTTGATGCGCCGCAGACACTGGCCTTGATGACCAACATGGGCACGTGCGCGGTGCGTTTTCCGGGTGGCTCCACTTCCGACGATTACCACTGGCTTTACAACCGGCAGGACGCCAACGATTGGAACTGGACAATGAGCGTGGCCAATTTCATTCACGTGATTACCAACTTGAACGCGCAGGCGATGACCACGCTGAACTATGGCACGGGCTTCACGAATGAAGCGGCGGCATGGGTGGCATACGTCAATGCTTCGACGACCAACACGCAATCTTTGGGCGTGGATGCAACGGGCTTCAATTGGCAGACGGCGGGATATTGGGCCTCATTGCGCGCGGCTGCTCCGCTGGGAACAGATGACGGCAGAAACTTTCTGCGCATTTCCCGGTCAGCGCCGCTGGGGTTCAAGTATTGGGAAATCGGCAACGAGGAATATGGTTCTTGGGAAACCGACAGCAATGCGGTGCCCCACGATCCTTACACTTATGCCACGCGGGCCAGAGATTATATCTCTTTGATGAAAGCGGTTGATCCGACGATCAAAATCGGCGTCATGGTCATTCCCGGCGAGGACAGCGATGTTAATAACTACGACCATGAGGTGACCAACCCGGTCACGAGACAGACGCACTACGGTTGGACGCCGGTTTTACTGGCAACTTTAAAAAGCCTGAACGTCACGCCCGACTTTGTCATCTTCCATAATTATCCGCAGAATCCGGGCAGCGAAAGTGACGCGGGGTTGCTCGACCCCACGAATACATGGGCATCCGCTGCGTCAGACCTGCGGGGGCAAATCACCGATTATATGGGGTCAAACGGCACGAACATCGAATTGGTCAGCACCGAAAACAATTCGGTTTCGTCCCAGCCCGGCAAACAATCTGTGAGCCTCGTCAACGGCCTTTACAAGGCGGACAGCATGGCGCAACTCATGCAAACGGAGTTCAACGGGCTTTTCTGGTGGGCTTTGCGCAATGGCCAGGAAACCGACGGCAACTTCAGTTCGTCGCTTTACGGCTGGCGCACCTATGGCGATTACGGAATTGTGGACAGCGGATTTACAAATCTTTACCCGACGTATTATACAGCGAAACTCATGCAGGATTTTGTGGGGCCGGGTGACACTGTGGTTGCCGCGGGCAGCGACAATTCATTGCTCTCGACTTATGCCGTCCATCGGCTTAACGGCAGTTTGACGATTCTGACCATCAATAAAGACCCCATGAACACCGTCACGGGACAAGTGGCTGTGGTTGGTTTTTCGCCCGTTTCAAACAGTGTTGCCTATTTTTACGGAATGCCGCAGGACAATGCCGCAGAAACCGGCATTGGCTCGCCGGACATTGCTCAAACCAGTTTTTCCATCGCCGGAACAAACTTCAGCTACGTGTTTCCGCCCTACTCGGCCACCGTGCTGGCACTTTCACCCGTCACGGTGACGCCACAAATACCACAGTTGACCGGCCTGACGATGCAAGGCAATGGAACATTTAAATTTGCGTTCACCAACTTCACCGGATTGTCTTTCACGGTGCTGGAGAGCACAAACGTGGCTTTGCCATTGACCAACTGGACGGTTCTTGGAACGGCCACCGAAACACCGCCCGGCCAATACCAGTTCACCGATTCGCAGGCCACGAACAGCCCGCGCCGTTTCTACCGCGTCAGGTCACCCTGACGGCTTAAAGAAGCTCAAGCGTGATGAAGCTGGTCATTTGGCGCGAGAGGCGTGTTAATTCGCGAGCCGCGAATCAATCATCTGTTTTTTCACGGAGCCGCCGGTGCTTGCGAAGCTGGCTGTGAGAGTGGCAGTTGCACCGCCACCGCCGCGACGTCCGCCGACTGCCTGACTGCGGTTGGATCGCCGATTGCGCCGCGCGGTTCGCCGCCGGGTTGGGCATCGGTGTTCAATGCGATGCTCGCGCCGGGGAAAGTTTGATTTTTCACGGTCACGTTCCAGCCGTCAAGCATCACGAGCGGCTGCGCGCCGCCGAGATTTTTGGCGTCGGCCTCGACCGTGATCGTGCGCGATTCGCCGGGGAGCAGCGAAACGAAATTCTCACTGTAATAAACCGGCAGCACGCGCGTGCCGGTGTCCGCGCGGCGCAACTGGATGTGCGCCATGACGGCGATGACCTGCGTGGGATTTGCGAGCGTCACGTCGAGCAGGCATTTTCCATCGGCATCGTGGCGCGAGATTTTGGCGTCGAGTTGCGCGGTGGCGATTTTGTCGAGCGAGGTGTAGTCAACCGCGTTAGTCGGTAGTGCGCGCCAGTAAAAATTATCCGAGAGAAGTTTTCCCGCCGCGTCGCGTAATTCCAGTTTCACAAAATGCACGGGCGACAAGTCCGCCGGAAAATCAATCGCACCGGCGTCGGTTACGGCGCTGGCGGGCGCGGTGATATTCACGGTGTGGTCGGACTTCATCGTGCCGTCGAGGTTGAACACGCGGACGCGCGCGGTCAGACCGTCAAGGGCGGCGGGTGTGTTATTGACGACCATCAAATTGAAAATGGCCTGGTTCATCATTACATGGACCGGCTCGCACGCCTTCTGCGTTCCGTAGAGCGACGCGAGCGGTTCGAGGTCGTAGCTGTAATACTGCCAGACAAAACTCGGCTGGGACGGATTGCTCATCCAGGTCAGCACGCCGGTGCAAGGCGTGAACAGATGCGCGAAACGACCTTCATACATCGCGCGGTAGGATTCGTAGCAGGCGAGCTGCGACTTGCGGACGAATTCAGCGAGGTTCGCCGACACACCGTAGCGTTGCGCGAGCAAATCTTGAAACAACCGTCCGCGCGCCGATTGCGCGCCGAAACAGAGGTCGTGCTCGGCCCAGTCGTCGTTGATCGTGTTCCAATCTTTTTCCGGCATCATCGCCTTGACGGCTTCGAGCGTGGGAATGGAAACGCTGCCGATTTCGGTCTTGAACGCCTCCGGCCGCGCGCCCGTCATGGGAAAAGTGTAATAATCCTGCGGCACGCGCCACGCATACGGGCCGCCGGAACGGACGCCCGCGCCATCGTTGGAATTCGGATGATAAAGGCGCACCGGTTCAAGCTCAGCCATGATCTGTTTGATGCCTTCAGCGGCGGCGGCGGGGCCGGGATCGCCTTCGTTGCGACCGCACCAGAGCGCGATGCTCGGATGATTGCGATAGCGCAAAACTTTTTCGCGGACGTTGGCGAGATACATCGGCACGTCGCGCACGTCGAGGCTGTCGTCGTTGACGCCGGCGGCTTGTCGCCCGCTGTCGCTGGGATTCGGCTCGAAAAATTCGTCCCAGATCATAATGCCGTAGCGGTCGCACAAATCATAAAAATCCTCGCCGGTGCTCTGGCCGACCCAGTTGCGGATCATGTTGACGTTGGCGAGCTGGTGAAAACGGATCTGCGCCTCGAGGCGTTCGCGCGGGATGCGTTTCATCGCCTCGTCCATGCCCCAGTCGCCGCCCTTGCACATGATGGGAACGCCGTTAACGGAGAGCGCGAGGTTGTCGGAGCCGGGCAAGGTGTAGGTGATTTCGCGGATGCCGAAAGTCACGTCGCGCGAATCAGAAGCCGCGCCCGCGAGGTCAAAGCTCAAGTGCAGCGAGTAAAGTTCCGGCTTGCCGTAACCGTTCGGCCACCAGAGTCGCGGGTTGTTGACGTGAAGTTGCGGCGTGCCTGTGGAGGTGAACTTGACGAGCTTTGATTCGCCCGCCGCCAACGTGACGTTCGCGGAAAAATTGCGCCCGTCAAACGCGCCCGACAAAACGCCCGATTGCGGCGCGTCGGTGACATTGTGAACCGTGGCTTCGACCGTGAGATCGGCCACGTCCGTGCGCGGCAGCGGCAAGTGCGAAGTGACCAGCGGATTTTCCACGACGACCGGACCGGTCGCGGCGAGCGTGACTTTTTGCCAGATGCCCATGTCGCGGTCGCGGATGCCGGGAATCCAGTCCCAGCCGAGCGTGCAGATAAAGGTCGGCCCGTCCTGCGAAAGAATTCCGCCGTTGCCGCCGGTGCCGTTCGCCACCGTCTGTTCCAACGGAGTGCCGGGATGCAGCGGCGGTTGGATGAGCACGGCCACGACCGCCGTTTCGCCCGGCTTCACAAATTGCGTGACATTAAAAATTCCGCGCACGAACGCGCCGCGAATGTCGCCAAGATTGTGGCCGTTGACCCAAATCTCGGCGGTGTAATTGATGCCGTCAAAATTCAGCCAGATTTGTTTGCCATCGAAATCGCGCGGCACGCTGACCTTCGTGCGATACCAATACGATGCGCGGCAGAGGCTTTCGGGGATGACGTTGGTGCGGTTGTTCTCGCCGTAAAGCGGTTCGGGATAAACACCGTCATTGACGAGGCTGGTCAGCACGGTGCCGGGCACGGTGGCCTTGAACCATTTCGCCGGCGCGTAGGCGGCGGTGGAAATGACCTCGCCTGGTTCGCGCGCGTTGCCGATGTCCTGCAATTCCCAGCCAGAGGAAAGCGTCACTACGTTCGCTTGCTCGGCTGGTGCTGACTCACCCACTGTCTTGTCCGCTCGCGTGGAGCAACTGGCGATGAGTCCGAAACAAACCGCCGCGAGCGCGGCTGGAAAAATAAAACCGGTGGCCAGACAATGGATGGATTTCATGCAAGAATGATGACTTCGCGATTTCCTTTTGTGAAGCTGAAAAAATAAAATTGCCGGAATGCTTTCTCATTCCGCGATTCTTTCATGAAAAATAGTGGTCGCAATTTTGCGGAGCGGGGACGTAAGCTTCAACCGCCTTGCAAAGAGAAATGAGCGGTTCCCACGCGCACACCGCTGCCGCTGCTGCTGTGATTGTAATCAGAAATTTCCGTTTGCTGATTTTGTATTGCATAAAATACTGCGCGTTGAGTTGTGAGGAATTTGACAGAGTTTTGTCCATTAAAATGTGGGGGCAAGTTAAATGTTGGTGAGCGGATAGAACTTGCTGTTCAACCTTGAAGTTCCGTAGAATAATTGGCGGGAAACGCCTCGGTAGCTCAATTGGTAGAGCAGTTGACTCTTAATCAATTGGTTCACGGTTCGAGTCCGTGCCGGGGCACCAAAACCAGAAAAATTCCATGCTCAAATTTGTCATCCGGCATACGCAATGGATTATCGCCCTCTTCGGCTTTCTGGTCTTCGGGCTCACACAGACGGAGTGGTTAACAAATTCTGCGCTTTGGCAGAAAGCAAACGGTGCGCTTATTGACCGGCGTTATTTACAACGTAGCGAAAAGTTGCCTGACTCCAATATCAAGCTAGTTGGAATTGAGGACAGTTCAATCAATCTGGACACTCTCGCACCGGAAGAAATTGCCGCTTCTCCAACGCTGCAACTGATGCAACAGCCGTGGCCGTGGGATCGCAGTGTATATGCGGCGGTGCTGGAAAAATTGATGAAGGCCGGGGCCAAAGTGGTGACGTTTGACTTCGTCTTTGCCGCTGAAACCGACGGTGACGCTGAGTTCGCTAATGCATTAAGTAAATACAAAGACCATGTGGTCATCGGCGAGG
>JBEKZT010000052.1:0-10661 GCA_049509595.1 Verrucomicrobiota bacterium | reverse complement strand
ATACATGGCTGGACTATAAACGCGCCGGAGAAATTATTTTCATTTCGGTTGATCCGATTGTGTCGTGGCATTCGTTTGCGGTTCGGTTTGACTCGTTTGATTGGTTTCCGTCTCATACGGTTTTGGATTTACGACCGCACCCTCTTTGACCTTTTGTATACCTTCGACCACGACGCGGTCGCCGGATTTGAGACCGCTTTCAATAATCCAGTTCGAGCCGATTTGATCGCCGACTTCGACTGATTGGATATGCACGTTGTTCGTCTCGTCCACGACTGCGACTTGATATGTGCCCTGAAGTTCTGTCACGGCGCGTTGTGGCACGAGCAGTGCGTTTGTTATGGTTTGCGTTTGTGCGCGAACGCGGCCGTATTGGCCGGGACGCAACATGAAATTCGCGTTTGGAAAAACTCCGACGATCTGTAGTGTGCCGGTGTTCGGATTAACCTGACGGTCAGCAAATAAGAATTTTCCCCTTTGCGGATAAACCGAGCCGTCGGAAAAAATCAGTTGTAGTGGAAAATTTTCATCCACATTTCCCGGTCCGACCAAACGCCGCCAAAAAGCCAAATACGATTGCTCGCTGACTTGAAAATTAACCTTGATCGGATTAATGGTCGAAACAGTCGTGAGCACGCTGCTTGATTGCCCAACTAAATCGCCGATCTGTGCCAGCGCAATTCCCGCGAGACCGTCAATCGGCGACACAACTTTGGTGAAGCCAAGATTTAGTTGCGCATTTTCAACGGCGGCTTCATCGGATTTGACTTGAGCCTTTGCGCCGATGTTCGCTTGTATGGCATCGTCCAATTCCTCCTGACTAATGGCTTGTTCCTTCGCCAGCGGCGTGTATCGTTGCACGTCCAATTCCGTTTTACCTAATTGCGCCGTGTCCTGTGCAAGTTTGGCATTGGCTTGATCCAGTGAAGCCTGAAACGGACGTGGATCAATTTGAAAAAGCAAATCACCTGTTTTTACCTCGCTGCCTTCGGCGTAATTTTGCGTGAGCAAATAACCGGTTACTTGCGCGTGGATTTGCGCATTCACAAAACCGTCGAGCGTGCCGATCCATTCCTCAAAAATCGGAACATTCGTCGCTGCCACCGTAATGATCTGAACTTCCGGTGGGGGGGGCACAGATTTTTTTTTGCACCCATCGGCAAACAAAATCACAATCGAAAAAGAAAGAGCGCAAATGAACCAAGCATTTGGCGGTAACAAGCGCCCGATCCAACCTTTATTAAAAATCATCCCAGTAGTATAATTAACTTTTCTTTTTTGACAACTTGTGCCGACAAATTGCCACCTCGAGATGCGGCTATGCAACTTTTGTGTGGAAATAAACTTGCTGCCATAGCCGCTGATTCGTGAGATGATGTTTCGGCTAGAACATGACCCCAGCGATCCCGAGACACAAACATTCATGCCAGGCAAATTGGGGGCGACACGGCGGCCGATGGTTTCAATATTTCAAACACCGGTGGAATTTATCGTTTGTATCTGTTGCGAAGTTTTTCCTCCTCTTGCATTTTCAAGTCCGCAAACATGGAGGTGGCGTTGGTGCTTTTTCGGGGCTTGTGCATGGAAAGTGCATCAATGCGCTGGACCATTTTCATTTTGTTGGTGCAATAGAGCAGCGCGGTTTCATCGGTAATTAAATCCTGTTCGTAAGCTTTGGCGAGGGATTGTTCAAAACTGTGCCAGCCGGAGACACTGCCAGCCTCGATGATGTCTTCCAGACGGCGGCCTTCGTTTTCGCCTAACAAAATGGCCTCGCGTGTGCGCAGACTGCTACCCATCATTTCCGTGACCAGCAGCCTGCCGCCGGAACATGCTGGAATGAGCCGCTGGCTGACGATGAAACGCATTGAACCCGCCAGCCGTTCCCGCACCTGGGTTTCCTCATCCGTGCCGAACATGCCGATGATGCGGTTGATGGTCATTGAGGCGCTGGTGGTGTGCAGCGTGCTGAAAACCAAATGACCGGTTTCGCCGGCATTGAGCACAATCTCCATCGTTTCGCGATCGCGGATTTCGCCGATAAAAATGATTTTTGGCGCCTGCCGCATGGCGGCGCGCATTCCTTTATGAAAACTGTAAAAATCGCTCCCCAGTTCCCGCTGGCTGAACGTGGACTTGATGGGCGTGAACACAAATTCAATCGGATCTTCCAGCGTGAGGATATGGATATCTCTGACCTTGTTGATTTCGTTCAGCATCGCAGCCATGGTGGTCGTCTTGCCCATGCCCGTGCCACCGGTCACAAAGATGATGCCGTTCTTTTCCTTGATGATATCGCGGAATGACGGGCCCAGATTAAGCGCATCGAAGGTCGGAATCAGCGGCTTAAGGTGGCGCAGCACCATGGCATAATTTCCATTCTGAATGTAAATGTTGACGCGAAACCGACAGGCATTTCCCAGTGTATAAGCGCAATCGCATGAGCCGTGTTCCTTTAAATCCTGCAGCAGCCGCGGGTTGTGGTTGATGATGACCCCAGCCATATTCTCAATGCGCGCACTGGTGAGCACGGGTTCAGACTGTTCGTAAACATACGGCTTGAGTACGCCTTGAGACTCTATCTGCGTCGGCCTGCCGGCCACGAAAAGTAGGTCCGAAATTCCATCGGCAGATTGAACCATCGCATCTAATAATCGGTCAAATTCTTCTTTATTCATGATTATTATTACAGGCTTGAGTTTATATTTTTGTAATTTTCTTGTCCATCCTAAACGTCATATTTGCTGTTCTTGGTAGACGCGCCGAAGGCACAGGGACTGACGAAGCTCGCCGAAAATCACAAAGGAATTCCGAAATCGTCACCGGTCGAGTTCGACTGTTCGTATTAAGCGGTTTCATTTTGAAGCGACCGGACGGGGGGATGAATGGCCCTTCATCATGTCTGGCAATTTTTCCACAGCTTAACGACACAACCGACTTGACCATCGCGATAGGTGCGATTATACAACGCGGCGTTGATTTCGAAAAATGTTTCGACTTCATTGGTTGCCAATATGTCACGCAGTCGAATTATTGACTCACAAGATTGCACTGCAATACACTTTAAATGTGACACTTAAGCCAGCTTAGCTCAGTGGTAGAGCAACGGTTTTGTAAACCGTCGGTCGTCGGTTCAAATCCGACAGCTGGCTCCATTTTATTGGCCAAATTATCTGTCCAAACCAGCATTTGATACAATCATACAGATCGCGCGAAAAATGATTCGCCCATTTCGAAATATGCGTCTAAACATTTTTTGCGGTTTAATCGTTCTTACCAATTGGTTTTCAATTTACATCGCACCCGCTGCCGAAGAAGTTTGCGGCGCGTGTGACAGAAAAGTTTTGGTCAGCGGTCAATTTAGCCATCGTGCGGCGCACGGAATTGTGATTGAAGATGCGCCGCGTCGTGGAGACGAGGCGTTTGTTGAAGGAATTTTCGGAACGAATTTCACGGTGTCAGTGCCAAATCTCGAACCCGGCAAATACACCGCTGAATTCGGTTTCGCTGAAACGGATTTGAAAGGCGGCGGCCAGCGTTTGTTCGACATCACGCGCGGAGACGAAATCGTTGTCACCAATTTCGACATTTTTGCCTTTGCAGACGGCTTCGGCAAAGTTTGCTTCATCACCAATCAAATCAATTTTCCCGGCGATGCTTTGGGCGGCCCACTGACGTTCACATTTACTGCGCGCAAAGGCGCGGCCAAGCTGAACACATTTGAGCTGAAAGACGCATCCGGTATGTCACTCATTTCGCTGCGCGCGGTTGATTTGGTTGACAGCGAAGACGGTGTTGCACTGCAACCGCCCGTGGTCAGCGGGCCGGAATTGTGGAAGGATCCGGCACAACCGCTCAATGTGCGCGTGAACGACCTTGTGAGCCGTCTGTCGCTCGCCGAGAAAACGCAACAAATGCGAAACGCCGCTCCAGCCATTCCGCGACTTGGCATTCCGGCTTACGATTATTGGAGTGAGTGTCTTCACGGCGTTGCGCGCTCCGGCATAGCCACGGTTTTTCCGCAAGCCATCGGCATGGCCGCGACTTGGGACACGCCGTTGATTCATGAAGAGGCGGACGTCATCGCCACTGAAGCGCGCGCCAAGCACAATGAATACGTTCATACTCACGACGGCGACAGTGCGAGATATTATGGACTCACCTTTTGGACGCCGAACATCAATATTTTTCGCGACCCGCGCTGGGGCCGCGGTCAGGAAACTTATGGTGAAGACCCGTTTTTGACGGCGCAGTTGGCGGTCGCCTTCATTAGTGGATTGCAGGGCGACGATCCCAAATATGTCAAGGCGATGGCTTGCGCAAAACATTTTGCCGTTCACAGCGGACCCGAACCGGAACGACACCGTTTCAATGCTAAGCCGTCCGAGCGCGATCTTTATGAAACTTATCTGCCGCAATTTGAAGCCGCCGTGCGCGAAGGTCACGTCGGCGGCGTGATGGGCGCTTACAACAGCGTTGACGGTGAACCGGCCTGCGCGAATCCATTCTTGTTGACCGAGTTGTTGCGCGCCCAGTGGGGATTCGATGGTTATGTCACGTCCGATTGCGGCGCAATTTACGACATTTTTGCCAATCACAAATTCGTCGGCACTTCGGAAGAAGCAGCCGCGCTCGCGGTAAAGGCCGGGGACGATCTTTGCTGCGGCACGGACTACGACAGCCTGGTTCGCGCGGTGCAAAATGGACTGATAACGGAAAAGGAAATTGACGTTGCGCTTTCTCACCTGCTGGCAACACGTTTCAAGCTTGGATTGTTTGACCCGCCGGAAATGGTTTCGTATGCGCAAATTCCGGTGACTGAAAACAACACACCGGGACACGAAACGTTGGCGCTGAAAGTCGCGCGCGAATCCATCGTGCTTTTGAAAAATGACGGAGTGTTGCCGTTTGACCGTGCAAAAATCAAACGCATCGCTGTCATTGGGATGAATGCCAATTCACTTTCCGTTCTACTCGGCAACTACAACGGCACGCCATCAAATCCAGTGACCATTCTTGACGGAATCAAAGCCGTCGCAGGCACAAATATTGGGGTAATTTATGAACCGGGCTGTCTGCTGGCATTGCACAAAAAAGATGACAAGCCAGACACTGAAATGTTGAACCGCGCCGTCCAAGCCGCGCGATCGGCGGATGTCGTTGTTTACGTCGGTGGCATCAATCCGCGACTCGAAGGCGAGGAAATGAGCGTGGACTTTGACGGCTTTGCCGGAGGCGACCGCACGCGCATTGAACTGCCAGCCGTCCAAACGGATTTACTGAAAGTATTGAAAGCGACCGGCAGACCGATTGTGTTCGTAAATTGCAGCGGCAGTGCCATTGCCATGCCGTGGGAAGCCAGACATTTGCCGGCAATTTTACAGGCGTGGTATCCGGGCGACCAAGGCGGACGCGCCGTGGCTGATATTTTGTTTGGCGATGTGAATCCGGCGGGACGTTTGCCAATCACCTTTTATCGTTCAACGAAAGATTTGCCGTCGTTTGAGGATTATTCCATGAGCAATCGCACCTACCGCTATTTCAGCGGCAAACCACTGTTCGCGTTCGGTCACGGCCTGAGTTACACACATTTCGACTATCGCGATCCAAAACTGGACAACCCAAGAACCAGTGCGAATGGCACACTCGAACTGACCTTTGATCTGGCAAACACAGGTTTCCGCGCTGGCGATGAAGTGGTGCAGGTTTATTTTAGACACGTCAAATCAGAGGTGCCGCAGCCGAAACTGGCGCTTTGCGGTTTCGAACGCGTTCACGTTCCGGCGGGGCAGACGAAAAAAACGATGATTGAAATTCCGGTTGAACGATTTCGTTATTGGGACACAACCAAGAAGCAATACGTCGGCGAACACGGCAATTACGAACTTCTTCTGGGCGCAGCATCAGATGACATTCGACAAAGATTACCTTTCAAAATTGTCGCGCAATGAGCAGCGGCATTAAAATTTTTAATGCGTGAAAATCACGCCTGCGTGAAAATTTTCACGCAAATGGCATTTCGGCCGCCGGGTGAAGGTTTGTTTTATGGCGATTGTCGGCTAATTTTTTGTTGGCACGGACACTGCTGGTTAATTGAAAAATCTATTGACAGGAGCCGGTATTCGGGTACAGTCCGCGAACCGCTGTCAAAAAACGAAAACCAAAATTGTCGAACGTATGAAAAAAAAATCAAACCAGAAGAAAGCTTTCACTTTGATTGAGCTGCTCGTCGTCATTGCCATCATCGCCATTCTCGCGGCCATGCTGTTGCCGGCGCTGGCTGCCGCCAAACGCAAGGCGCAACGCATCAACTGCGTGAGCAACCTCAAACAAGTCGGCTTATCTTACCGTCTTTGGGAAGGTGACAACAATGACCGTTTCCCCATGACCGTCAGTACGAACCAAGGCGGCGCGGAGGAATATGTTTATAGTGCTGCCGAAGCTACTCCCGTCGCTTATTCTGGCAATAATCTGGGTGAAGTTTATGCCTGCATGTCCAACGAATTGAGCACGCCAAAAATTGTGGTTTGTCCATCAGATACCCGAACTGCAGCGACAAACTTTGCCGGGCCAAGTGCCTTAATATCAGCAAACGGCACTGTTAATAACTCCAGTAGTACTACCGCTGCCACCAATTACATGAGCTACTTCGTCGGCGGCGATGCGATTGATACTCTGCCACAAACAATCCTGTCAGGTGATGGCAACATCGGCGTCCTCACCAGCGGCGCGGAGCCTTCAGTGCCGCTTTCCGGAGCAGGCAATGGCAGCGCTACAGGAGGAACGCCCAGTGCAGGTTCGGCACACTTCTTGGCAACAACAACGGCGGCGGCATGGACTGCCGGCCAATTGCATTTGAACGCCGGCAACATCGGCCTGGCCGATGGCAGCGTCCAGCAAGCGTCGGATAACGGTTTGCTCCAAGCAATGCTGGCGGCCACCAATAACGCATCAGGCTATGTCTTCTACAATTTTCCCCAATAAGTCTTGAATCCTATTCCACCCGCGACGGGCGCCGCTTCCGGCGCCCGTTTTTATTTTTAGCCGCCGGACTTTTTCCTCTTTTCCACCTTTTGTGAAATTCGCTGCTCTCCAAAGAAATTCAGCAGCAATCGCCGGCATTCGTTTTCGCGTATGCCGCCGGTGATTTCACACCGGTGATTCAAGGTCGGGAATTGCAATAAATTCAGCGCACCGCCCGCCGCGCCGCCTTTCGGATCGCCCGCCCCAAACACAACGCGCGCCAGTCGCGTATGCACCATGGCACCGGCGCACATCGGGCACGGTTCCTTCGTCGCGTAAAGCGTGCAATCCGTCAGCCGCCAATCACCAGTCATTGCTTCAGCCTGGGTGAGCGCCAGCATTTCCGCATGTGCCGTCGCGTCCTTGAGCAACTCGACTTGGTTAAACGACCGCGCGATGATTTTTCCCCCGCGCACGACGACCACGCCGACGGGCACTTCGCCCGCCTCGTAGGCTCTGGCAGCCTGACGGAGTGCCTCGCCCATGAAATAATCATCACTGTGCAAATCAATGACTGGCTCGTCCATGGAATTTCAAATTTTGGATTTTGGATTTTCGATTGACTCTTCAAGCGTCCACTCGTTCCGCCCGTCGGGATGACAATGGCAATGCGCCGCAAAAAATCCGCCGCGATGCCGCCAGAACCACGGCCAGAGTTGTTCACGGTCGGTCTGCGGAATTTTTAATTCCGTAATTTTCTCCCGCGGAAAAAATTCAAACCGCCCTTCTAAATGTGCTGGCGGCAGCGATTTCAATTTCATTTTGACCTCGAATAAAAACATCAACCAGTGTGTCCGGCCTTGATAACCATGTTCGTTGACAATGCCGGTCAAATGCAAATCCCCCGCGCGAATTTTCAGGCGGATTTCTTCTTCAGCTTCACGACTGGCACAGGCATAGGGCGATTCACCGCCGTCCATTTTTAATTTGCCGCCGCACGGACTCCAGAAGCCGCGGTTTGGCTCCTGCGCGCGCTCAAGCAACAGCACGTCGTCGCGCTCATTGAAACAATAAAGCAGCGTGGCGACTTTGTAGGGCAAAACCATCGGACGGAGAATTTCAAATTTCAAACGCCGGATGTCGAATGTAAAATTTCTTTTTCTCGCCGCGCCAAAACGTTAGCATCGCTGCTCCTGACTCATGAAAAGTTTCAAAATCGCAGCACTTGCCGGCGACGGCATCGGCCCGGAAGTCATGCGCGAAGCCATCAAGGTTTTACGCGTGGTGGAAAGGAAATCTGATTTCAAACTCGAAATCACCGAGGCACCGGTCGGCTGGGCCGGCATTGATTTCACCAAGAAAGCGCTGCCGGACATTACGCTGGCGCTTTGCAAAAAATCAGACGCCATTTTATTCGGCTCCGTCGGCCTGCCGGACCGCGACCCAACAATTCCGAAAGAAGAGCGTCCCGAACGCGCCGCGCTTCTGCGGCTGCGGAAAGAATTTGGTTTGTTTGCCAATCTGCGCCCTGTCGTTCTTTGGGATGAACTCGCGCACACGTGTCCGCTTGCCAAGGAACGGCATGGGAACGGCATTGATATTTGGGTTGTGCGCGAACTGACGGGCGGAATGTATTTCGGCCAGCCCAAGAAAACGGAAGACCTTGGCAATGGCCAGCAGCGTGCGATTGACACGATGGTTTATACGACGCCGGAAATCGAGCGCATTGCACACGTCGCATTCAAAGCCGCGCGCCTGCGCCGCAAAAAAGTCACGAGCATTGACAAGGCGAACGTGCTGGAAAACGGAGTTCTTTGGCGAGAAGTCGTCACGCGCGTCGGGAAAAATTATCCCGACGTGACGCTTGAACATATGTTTGTGGATAATGCTGCGATGCAGCTCATGCTCAAGCCGACGCAGTTCGACGTGATGCTGTGCGAAAACATGTTCGGCGACATTTTGAGTGACGAAGCCGCTGCGCTCGGCGGTTCACTCGGAATGTTACCGAGTGCAAGTCTCGGCGCGACGAGTGGTGAATACACGTTTGGTTTTTACGAACCAGCGGGCGGAACGGCGCCGGATATCGCGGGGAAAAATCTGGCGAATCCGATTGCGCAAATTCTCTCGGCGGCAATGATGTTGCTCCACAGCTTCAATGAATATAAAGCGCACAACGCCATTGTTGAAGCTGTTCGCAAGGTCATTGCGCAAGGTTTCCGCACCGGCGATATTTTCAGCATAACCGAGCCGAACGCCCGCAAAGCCGGCACGCGCGAAATGGGCGATGCAATTGCGGCCTCGATTTGATAATCTAACTTCCGAAAACAACATGAAAAAACTCATCTGGATTCTGCTGGTCGCCGCTGCCGTAAATTTGCGCGCCGCAGAAAAAAACGATTCGACTGAAAAAAACGCGTCATCGCCCACGAATAAATTGGAAGTCGCGACCATTCCCGACGCCACGCACAAACCGGTTTTCGTAACGAACACCGTCACCATCGCCGGCCAGCGCGTGACTTATGTGGCCGAGACGGGAATGTTGCCGATTCTCAAATCCGACGGCACGTCGCTCGCGTCGGTTTTTTACGTTGCCTATACCCGGGCCGGCCAAACCGATAAATCCACGCGACCCGTCACGTTTTGTTTCAACGGCGGTCCCGGTTCGTCGTCCGTCTGGCTGCATCTTGGGGCGCTCGGCCCGCGGCGCGTTAAGATGAATGAAGACGGCACGCTGCCGCCGCCGCCGTTCAGGCTCGTGGACAACGAGTATTCCATTTTGGATGGAAGCGATCTGGTTTTCATCGACCCGGTAGCCACCGGTTTCAGCCGCGCGGCGAAGGAAGAAAAGCCCGACCATTTTTTTGGCGATTCCGCCGATCTCGATTCCGTCGGGGAATTCATCCGGCTCTGGACAACGCGACACGAACGATGGCTTTCGCCCAAATATCTTTGTGGTGAAAGTTATGGTGTTTTTCGCGCGGCAGGGCTGGCGGAACATTTGCGCGGGCGTTATGGCATGTATCTTAACGGCCTGATTCTCGTTTCAGGCGTCTTGGATTTCGCCACAATTTATGATGAGCCGGGCAACGATCTGCCGTATCCGCTTTATCTGCCCGCCTACGCGGCGGCGGCACAGTTTCACAATAAATTGCCGCCCGACTTGCAAAATGATTTACCAAAGGCGCTCGCGGAAGCACGCGACTTTGCCAGAGGCGAATACACTTCCGCCTTGCAGCAAGGTTCGATGCTGTCTGCGGATGAACGGGGGAAAATTGTCGCCGAACTTGCCCGGCTTACCGGTCTAAAACCGCAAGTCATCGAGGACAACAACCTGCGGATTGACGAGGGCGTTTTCCGCAAGCAATTGCTGCACGACGAAGGTCTCATTATCGGCGCTTACGACGCCCGCATCACCGGACGTGATGACGATGCCGCCGCGCAGTATCCTGATTTTGATCCATCCGACGCGGCGGTGCTCGGACCATTTTCTGCCGCAATGAATTCCTATGTTCGCGGCGAATTAAAGTTTGAAGACGATTTACCCTATGAAATTCTCGCCGGTGTGCAGCCGTGGAATTATGGCGTGCGTAACAGTTACGCCAGCGCGGGCGACAAGCTTGCTTCCGTCGTGAACCAAAATCCTTACATGAAAATTCTCGTGCTCGGCGGGCGCTGCGATCTAGTCTGCCCGATTGACA
>JBEKZT010000051.1:0-10849 GCA_049509595.1 Verrucomicrobiota bacterium | reverse complement strand
TAATTGTTGTTTAGCCTGCATAGTTCAATGAAACAAATGTTACATTGTGCGAACAACGCAAACATGACAGTTGACTACACCATAAGTTAATCGAACAACAGGTAGACGAAAGGAAGGAAAGCCCATTTGCTTGTCAGATTTTTACTACAAAAGGGAACGGAGAATTTCAGTCTACCAGATCGTTCTCGAATGTGTAACGAATCAATTCGGCGGAGGTATGCAGTCCCATTTTTTTCAAAATCCGCGCGCGATGGGTGCTTACGGTTTGGACGCTGATGGAAAGTTCGCTGGCAATTTCCTTCAGTGATTTCCCGGAAGAAGTCAGGTGCATGACTTGATATTCGCGATCGGATAGCCGGTCGTGCGGCAACTTTTCCGCGCCGAACTTTAATTGCTCCACCAGCCGTTCGGCCATTGCAGGACTGATGTATTTGCCGCCAGCTAAAATTCCTTTGACCGCATCTACTATTTCCAGCGGCACTTTAATTTTGGTGATATAGCCAGCCGCACCCATCTCGAGCACGCGCAAGGCATATTGTTCTTCTGTATGCATGCTCAACATGAGGATTGGGAGCGCGGGTTGGATTTGCTTGATCTCCCGGAGGACATCGACTCCGTTTTGTCCGGGCATCGTCACGTCCAACACCACGATATTCCAGTCGGCTTTGCGCACCTGTTCGACCGCGCCCTCACCCGTGTTAGCCTCACCGATGGTCACTCCGGGAAAATGCATCGCGAGAATGTCTTTCAGCCCGTGGCGAAAGATGGCGTGATCATCAACGATGAGAATTTTTAATTTTTTTGCCATCGGAACTGCCAGCTTTCAATTTTCTATGCTTCTTCGACTTTATGACCGGAAAAATAACGGTTACTTTGCTTCCTTTTCCCGGCGCGCTGTCAACCTCCACCCGTCCGCCAATGAGCGCGGCGCGCTCGCGCATGCCAAGCAGACCAAGTGATTTATAACCCTGCATTTTATTTTTGTTAAAACCTCGCCCGTTATCCGCAACTTCCAGAATCAATTCGTCACGGTTCCGAACCAATTTTAATTTGACCGAGCGTGCTCGCGCGTGTCGTGCCACGTTGGTCAGGATTTCCTTAAAAATTCTGAACAACGCGGTGGTTTGGTCGCGGTTCAATGTCGCAGGGGCAGGTTTCGGCTTCCACTGGCAACGGATGTCGGTGTGCGCTTCAAACTCTTCGGCCTGCCATTCGAGCGCGGCGGTCAAACCGAGGTTGTCCAGTATGGCGGGTCTCAGTTCAGTGGAAATCTGTTGCACTGACCGAACGGTTGTTTGCAACAAGGTCTTCATCGTCTTGATGCGCCGTTGAAATTGCGGGCGAAGCAGCGGACTCTTCTCTTTCTGCAGCTTTTGCTGTATCCAAATTAAATCCATATTCAAGCCGGTCAAAGCCTGCCCCAACCCATCATGGATTTCTCGCGCGACGCGCTTGCTTTCCTCCTCGCGCACGGATAGCAACCGGGCAGAAAGAGCGCGCAGTTGATCATGCGAATTCTTCAGGGCCTCCTCCTCCTGCTTGCGTTTAGTGTTGTCGCGAACGATTGCAACGATATAAGCGCGGTCCAACTGGATGTAGCACACGTTGACTTCCACTGGAAATGACGAACCATCTTTTCGCTTGCATTCGCATTCATAAATTTTGAAATCGGATCGGCGGATTTCCTCCATTTTTTTAGCCCACGAAACAACGGACGCGTCGTGGGCATAGAGATCTGACAATTTCATGGAAAGCAATTCTTCGCGTTTGTAGCCGAGCCGGTTGCAGGTTGTTTCATTGACATCGAGCAAACGGAGGGTTTTCGGATCAACCACCTCAATTCCGTCGTTGGATCGGTCAAGCAACGCCCGGAACAGGTTCAATGGCAACTCCAGTCGCTCGTGGTCATTAATTTCCTTGAGTGAGGTTTTGAGTTGTTCAGACTGCATATCTTGAGTTGTATGACTCTGTATTGTGCTAACCTATGTCGCAGGTTAAAACCTTACACGCGTCAAAACACATTTCTAGAAAATTCATGCCCGGCGCATTCACTTTCACTGACTGTTTGAGGAGTTAGTCCCCATATAGAATACGGACGAAGAAGGGTGAATCTTTCAAGAAAAGCGAAAAAAGATTTGGAAACAGTGTTTTTTATGGGAAATCAGACCAAGTTATGGGTCAAACGCGGAGACAAGAAACGATTTTTCCTCTCCCGTTGCTGAATGAAATTTCTTTAAAGCAGCAACTGCGGTAGTTAGGGTAACACCCCATAGCACCCTTTTACTCTCCCGCTTATGATTACAGTATGAATGATAAAATACTCATGCAATTTATAGATAATATATAATATTTCACTGATTGCTGTCGCCGTCACTTATACGAATCAAATATGAAATCGCACGCTCAAATCCTTTCGACGTTTCTAACCGCAACTCTTTTGACCACCGGGTTGGTGACGAAAGCGCAAAGCATCATCAGCACCTTTCCCGCCGGTGGTGGTGGTTTCTTTTATGTCGGGACTGATGCACCCGGCAACTACTTTGGAGGTGCGGTGGCATTTACCCCATCAGAGAATTACACTTTAAGCAGTGCGTCCGTCGAGCTGTCCGGCTATACTGGCGTTTATGGTCAGCTAGCCAGCTTAAGCATATACTCGGACTTGTCAGAACCAAATAATACGACTCTGCCCAACCAGCCGAATGAGCTGCTTGCTTCGGGCACGGTAGCGCCCAATAATGGGTCTGAAGCCAGTTTTACGGTGGATTTTTCCGGGGAAATGAGTCTATTGGCCAATGACACTTACTGGTTGTTTGTTCAAGACACTTCACCAAATGGTTGGAAGTCTAGTAATGGCTTTGTCTGGGTCGGTGGTAGCAACCCAACAGGTCCTGCTGTTTATGATGGTTCTGATGAGTTTATCGTCGACGGTTTCTATCCCAGCACGGCCTCTCCTGCGTTTAGCGTTGAAGATGCCCCTGCAAATATTCCGGAACCGTCGCAATATGGATTTATTGGCGAAGCGATGCTGATTGTTTGGATATTTTCAGGTTGGCGGCGTTCCAGAGTGCCAACTCGCCTCGTTCGATAAATTATAAAAAAACGCATTTAATTTTTCTCACACCCGATTCCCCACAAAATCAGGGGAGTGCTTTGCCATTTTCATTGAGAAATTATTCTGGCTGCGCGTGGTTCGTGTTGTATTGTTCAGGAACGTTTTATGGAACCAAAAGCTGACATCGCGCTCATCGGGCTGGCCGTCATGGGACAGAACCTCATTTTGAACATGAACGACCACGGCTTCACCGTCGTGGCCTTCAACCGCACCGTGGCCAAGGTGGACGAATTTCTCGCCGACGCGGCCAAAGGCACAAAAGTCATCGGCGCGCATTCGCTTGAAGAAATGGTTTCGCTGCTGAAGAAGCCGCGTCGCGTGATGCTCATGGTCAAGGCTGGGCCGCCCGTGGACGAATTCATCGAGCACCTGTTGCCGCTGCTCGAAGCGGGTGACATCATCATTGACGGCGGCAATTCGCTGTTTGAGGACACCGTGCGCCGCGTGAAACTGGTCGAGTCGAAAGGCTTGCAATTCATCGGCACGGGTGTGAGCGGTGGCGAAGAAGGCGCGCGCCACGGTCCGAGCATCATGCCCGGCGGTTCGCCCGGCGCGTGGCCGCACGTGAAGGATATTTTTCAATCCATCGCCGCTAAGGTGGACGGTGCGCCGTGCTGCGACTGGGTCGGCGAAGGCGGCGCGGGCCATTACGTCAAAATGGTTCACAACGGCATCGAATACGGCGACATGCAGTTGATCGGCGAGGCCTACAACATTTTGAAAAACGGCCTCGGCCTGTCCAATGAGGAGATGGAAAAAGTTTTCGCCGAATGGAACACCGGCGAACTGGATTCGTATCTGATAGAAATCACGCGCGACATCCTGGCGTTCAAGGACACCGACGGCCAGCCGCTCGTGGACAAGATTCTCGACACCGCCGGGCAAAAGGGCACCGGCAAATGGACGGTGCAAAACAGCGCGGAACTGGGAATCCCGATCACGCTGATCACTGAAGCGGTTTACGCGCGCTGCGTTTCGGCATTGAAAGACGAGCGCGTGAAGGCGGCGAAGAAATTGAAAGGGCCGAAACCACTTTTGCCCGTTTCTAAAAACGCGGCGAAGAAAAAGGATTTCATCATCCATGTCCGCGACGCGCTTTACGCCTCAAAAATAATTTCCTATGCGCAGGGCTACATGCTCATGCGCGCGGCGGCGGCGGAATACAAATGGAATCTCAACTACGGCGGCATCGCGCTGATGTGGCGCGGCGGCTGCATCATCCGTTCGCGCTTCCTCGGCAAAATCAAGGAAGCCTACGACAACAATCCGAAACTCACGAACCTGCTGCTGGACGATTATTTTCGCGGTGAAATCAAACGCTGCCAGAAAGGCTGGCGCATAGCCGTGGCCGCCGCCGTCAAGCGCGGCATTCCGGTTCCGGCGTTCAGCACCGCGCTGTCCTTTTTCGACGGCTACCGCAGCGCGAACCTGCCGGCGAATCTGCTTCAGGCGCAGCGCGATTACTTCGGCGCGCACACCTACGAGCGCATTGACCAGCCGCGCGGACAATTTTTCCACACCAACTGGACTGGTCACGGCGGGACGACGGCAAGCGGGAGTTATTCAGCTTAATGGCAATTCTTCCGGCTTCAGGCGAATTGACTATGCGTTCGTTAGAGTGATTTTATTGGCTTTTTATTGAATTTTGCCTGTTTTTTGAGTTTTCCCGGACGGTTCGGGAGGTTTCCCCGACCATTGGGGAAAGGTGCCCGAAGGCCGAGGAGCGCTCCCGGACCGTTGCGGAAAGGTGACGGAAGCTTGCGGACGTCTCCCCAACGCTCGAGGAAAGGTGCCCGAAGGCCGGGGAGCACTCCCCGACCGTTGCGGAAAGGTGACGGAAGCTTGCGGACGTTTCCCGGAGCTTCCGGGAAACTTCCCCGAAGGCTGGGGAAAGGTGAAAAAGGTCTGAGGAAAGGTGCGGGAACGTTCAGGAAATGTTCCAAAGCCGTCGGGAAACCTGTTGCCACAGCCAAAAAATGTTTGGGCAATCCGGGCTTGTTGCGTCGTCTGCCAGCCGTCCTGACAAAGCAATGCGTGACTTTGCGCCCGATTTGTTTGCAACCTTTCGTGGCTTCGGATTCAATCATCCCTGAAATTTATCGTGGATGCTTCTGAACCAGAAAAGCGTTGGACGGAAAAATTTGCCAGCCACCGGAGTCTTCGCTGGTTGCACTCACCGTGGGCGGGTTTGATTCTGGTCGCCATTGCGTTTGTCGTGGCCGCATTTGTTTCCTGGCACAAATGGCCGGACATCCTCATTGATTTCGGAATGCAACTCTATCTGCCGTGGCGGATTTCGGCGGGCGACGTTCTGTATCGCGATTTGCACTATTTATCCGGCGGCCCGCTGTCGCAATACTTCAACGCGCTGCTCTTCAAAATTTTCGGCGTCTCCTTCCGCACTTTAATTTTTGCAAATCTCGCCATCACCGCCGCCACGCTGGTTTTGATTTACCGCCGTTTTCTCGCGGCGGCTGATCGTTTGACGGCCACAACGATTTGCCTCAGCATCGTCCTCGTCTTCGCATTCAACGAATATACTTTCGTCGGCAATTACAATTACATTGCGCCATATTCACATGAAATTTTTCACGGCCTCGTTCTTTCGATTCTCGCCATCGCGTTGCTGTCGGATTGGGTCAGCAAGGGAAAAATCAAATTTGCTTTCGCCGCCGGTTTTTGTTTCGGCCTCGTGTTTCTGACCAAACCGGACATTTTTGTTGCGCTGGCTATTTCCGTCGCCGTCGCGTTTGCGATTTTTTTCGCCACACGAGGAAAAATCGAATTCGCCTTGAAATCTTTGGCGGCGTTTTTGTTGGCGGTGCTGATTCCGCTGTTTGGATTCTTTTTCTACTTTCTGACCGTTGAAAATTGGCGACCGAGTTTGGATTCGGTCGCGTTCGCCTGGTGGCCGCTGTTCCATTCCGTGGAAAAAAACCAGTTTTATCTCTGGTGTCTGGGACTCGACACGCCCGCTTGGCATCTTCGCCAGATGACAACTCATTTTCTTTTTGTCGCGTTGGCTGTTGCGCTTTATCCCGTTCTATTTCGTCGCGCAAAGCAGGTGAAATGGATGGTGCAACTGGCCTTGACTGCTTTGCTGGTGGCCGCCGCTTTTAAATTCAACTGGCTGGATGCCGGTGCCTCGCTGCCGCTGCTTGCAATGTCATTGTGCCTGCTGCTTTTTATGAACTACAAAAAGCTCTCGCTCGAACGCGAAACGACCTTTCCGCTTTTATGGAGCGTGTTCAGTCTGCTGTTGCTGGCGAAGCTCGGACTTTTTTCGCGTGTCTGGCATTACGGCTTTGCGCTGGCCATGCCCGCTGCCGTGGGCGCAATTTATCTGTTGCTCTGGCTTCTGCCGCGATTGCTCGAAAAAAAATATGACGTTGACCCGCGCCCGTTTCGCCTCGCCGTCTGGATGGCGCTCATGGTCGGGTTTGGAATTCTGTTCCATCAATCGGCATCGTGGTATGCGTTGAAAAAACTGCCGGTGGGTCAGGGCGGCGATGAAATCATCGCCTTCGACCCGCGAATCAATCCATCCGGCGAAGGAATCAAAGAAGCGCTAGCGTGGATTGATAAAAATGTGCCGCGCAAGGGCACGCTCGCCATTTTGCCGGAAGGAACGACCATCAATTATCTCAGCCGCCGCGTCAACCCGACGCCATGTCTGGACTGGACGCCGACCGTTCTGTCCGTTTTCGGACAGACGAACATGACCGCTACCTTTGAAAAGAATCCGCCCGATTACATTTTGCTCGTCGAGCGCGACACATCCGAATTTGGCGTCGGGTATTTCGGCCATTATCCCGGTTACGGCACGGATTTAATGCGATGGATTGAGAAAAATTACCAGCCCGTCCAGTTGATTGGGAATGAGCCGCTGCAAAACGGCCTGTTCGGAATCAAAATCTTGAAACGGCAGGAATAATTTTTAACGCACTTGCAGATTTACAGTGCTTTGCCGGTATTCGAAGGAATTGTCGCCAAACTGGCGCGGCACAACGATGGTGAATTGCGCGGTGTCGCCCGATTTTTTGCCGGAAAGCGCGTCCGCCACGGCGGACAACTGGTTTACGTCCGCGCCGTCAATTCCGGTCAGCAAAAATCCGGGTTGCAAATTGGCGTTTGCCGCCGGACTGTCCGGTTCCACCTTATCAATGACCATGCCGCGTCCGGCGAACAAACTGTTTTCCATGTTGTTTGTCTTGCTGAAAACGAGTCCGGTTTTTTCACGAATCATTGCGTCAAACGGAATGAGGCGGACGGTGAAGTCGGCCTCTTTGCCGTTTTGTGAAACGACGAATGAAGGATTGCCAGCATTCGTGTTTGAAACGAGCTGGTTGAATTCAATGAAGTTCTGCGGCGTTTGTCCGTTGACCTGAAAGATTTGATCGCCGACATGCAAACCGGCTCTGTCCGCCGGACTGTCCGGTTGCACACGGCTGACAACGAGCGGTTGCGAGCCGACCTCGACTTGCGCTCCAAACCACAGTGAACGGGTCACTTCCGGCGTGAAAAGTTGCGAGAGCGCAGCAGTGACCTGTTTGATCGGAATGGCGAAGCCGATGCCGTGGCTTTCAGGATACATCGCCACGTTGACGCCGATCAATTCACCGCGCAAGTCAATCAGCGGTCCGCCACTGTTGCCGGGATTGATCGCCGCGTCAGTCTGCAGCCAGTCCTGAACGTTCAGCGGCATGTCGCCCGAAGACGGCCGGCGGTTTTTAGAACTGAGAATCCCGCGTGAAACCGAGTCGCCGAGTCCGTAGGGATCGCCCAATGCCAAAACCGTTTCCCCGAGCAGTAAATCGTCGTCCTTCGCAAATTCAATCGCCTGGAATTTTTCGCCCGGTTTGCAACGCAATTTCAGCACCGCGATATCGCTAAGCGGATTAATAAGCACCACCGACTCCGCGTCATAAACGCGACCGTCCCACAATTTCACCTGCGCGCGCGACGCGCGACGGAGCACATGCACATTGGTCAGCACATAGCCGTCTGTGCTGATAATGACGCCCGAGCCGATGCTGTTCAGTTCCTCGCGCTCCGGCGTTTGCCCGCGCCAGCCGTAAAACTCGCGCAGCAAATCCTGGTAAAAGTCATTGTATTCTACAACGCGCGCAGTGGCGATGTTCACAACGCTGGGTGTGACTTTTTCAATGGCCTCGACGGTCGCATCCCGGCGGATATCCGTTTCCTGCGCGGCCATGGGTGGAAAATTTGCCGTCAGACCGCTGGCGGCGAGCAAAGCCAAAAGTTTCAAGCGTTGGTTCATTTCTATTTAACAGTCAAACTGGCCGTTAGATGCGTTCAAAATTTGTGCGCTTGACTTTGCGCGATAATTGGCGCAAAAGCAATTTCCGGGTGACTTCGCGGACGGAAAATTTTTATTTGGAATGGCGGTCGCGCGCCAGGACGGTAAAGGTTCTGCGCGAGGAACACGATTTGCCACCGGAACATTTGCTTCAGGCCATCTGGCGGCATCAACGTCTTCAACACGGCCAGCTCAAAACGGCTGATGGAAAAAATGTGCGCGTTTTTCATCCCGGTTTTACCAATGTTGAAGGCGGCCCGGATTTTCGCGGCGCGGTCATTCAATTTGATGATGAAAAACCGCGGGTTGGCGACGTGGAAATTGATTTGCGCGCAAACGGCTGGCGGGCGCACGGTCATGATCGCAACCCAAATTTTCAAAACGTGATTTTACACGTCGTTTGGGGCGAAACAAAATCAAACTTGGATGCAAATGCTCCTACAGTATTGGCATTGTATCAAATACTCGACGCGCCACTCGCTGAATTAGGTTTGTCGCTCGAAAACGAATCGCCGCGCTCGCTGCCGGAAAATTTGCGCGGCAAATGTTCCGCGCCGTTGAGCGGATTGAACGAAACTCAATTGACTGAACTTTTACGACAGGCAGCGCGCGTTCGTTTTGAATCAAAAGCCGCGCAATTTCGCGCTTGCGCCAAAAACGCCGGTTGGGAGCAGGCATTTTGGGAAAATATATTCCGCGCGCTCGGCTACAAACACAACGTCTGGCCGATGCAACGTCTGGCGGAAACAAAATCGCGTTGGTCGGTTGGCGCGAATTTGCCGTTTGAATTTCAATCGCGACTGCTTGGCCTCAGCGGTTTGCTGCCGAACGAATTGACGCGGGCGCAAAAAAGCTCGGACACTTATTTGCGCCGGGTCTGGGATTGCTGGTGGCGCGAGCGCGATGAATTTGATGACTGTATTTTGCCGTGCGCCGTTTGGAAATTCCACGGCTTGCGTCCAGCCAACCATCCCCAACGGCGGCTGGCGCTCGCTGCGCACTGGCTGGCCGGCGAAAATTTTGTGGCGAAAATCGAGCGTTGGTGCGCGTCAAATTTTACTGATAACGAATTGATTGATTCACTGCGCGAAATCTTTCAAGTAGATCGCGATGAATTTTGGTCGTGGCACTGGACGTTCCGCTCCGAGCGATTAAAAAAACCGCAGCCACTGCTTGGCAGCGCGCGCGTCACGGATTTAGCCATGAATGTTGTTCTGCCGTGGCTTTGGGTCCGCGCCGTCGAAGGCAAAAACAAAAGAATTCAGCGCGAAGTTGAGCGACGTTACTTCACGTGGCCGCCAGCGGAAGACAATTCGGTTTTGAAACTGGCGCGACAACGTTTACTGCGAGGTTTACAAAACCGCGAGTTGCGAAGCGCTGCACTGCAACAAGGCTTGATGCAAGTTGTGCGGGATTTTTGCGGGAACTCGAACGCGATCTGCGAAAATTGTCGGTTTCCGGAATTGGTGCGCGGTTGGAAAGCGCGGACGATTATCTGACTTCGAGTTTTGCGAACGCGTCGTTAAGTCCATTGGACTGGGGTTCGCTAGCCACTGGAATTTTGGCTTTCTGTGGCGCGGGCGTGGAATGAGGTTGGTGATTATTTTCTGAAATCGGCGCACGTTCACCTTCGATATGATGCGGGTTTTTAGCGCGTTTGTTGCGCGGCAGCGGGCTTATCATGACGTTGATATTACGGCTGATGAGCTTTGGTTGGAAATCAGGATGCCCGTAAGGCGCGATCTCAGCGAGAAATTTGTTAATGACCTGAAAACCGATTTCGGTGTGCGCCATTTCGCGTCCCCGGAATTTCAGCGCGACCTTCACCTTCATGTCTTCACAGAGAAAATCAACCGCGTGCATGACTTTAATACCAAGGTCGTGCGGATCAATGCGCGGACTCAACTGGACTTCTTTGACGGTCGAGGCGTGCTGATGCTTCTTCGATTCTTTTTCCTTTTTGGCCTTTTCGTAACGGAACTTGCCCAGGTTGACGAGGCGGCAAACTGGCGGAACGGCGGTGGCGGCGATTTCAACCAAATCAACGTTGTGCTGGCGCGCCAGGGTGAGCGCTTCGTTGAGTGAAATGACGCCAAGTTGCTGGCCGTCCACCCCGATGACCCGGACTTCGCGGGCACGGATTTTGCCGTTGACCCGGACAAAAGATTCGGATGGGGAACTGCGTGAAGGGAAAGGGCGGCTCAAGGCACCCTCGTCGGTTGTGGCATAACTCTGAATTTTTGCATCAAACTGTTCCGCACGGCGGAACTTCATTACCAATCTAATAAAACAGGTTTCGGCGATTGCGCAAGCAAATAATTGTCAATTTCTTCGCCGTTTCAACGGTGCTGCCGGAAGAGGCGCTGCCGGTTTTTAAGCAAATACCAGACAATGATCACATTCAACACCAACACGAT
>JBEKZT010000050.1:0-10946 GCA_049509595.1 Verrucomicrobiota bacterium | reverse complement strand
TGCCATCGTGGACGATGACGAAGGAATCCGCACCAGTCTTGCGACTTTGATTCGCCGTGCTGCCGCGTTTAAATTGACTGGTGACTATCCTGATGCAGAGATCGCGCTAAAAGAAATCCCACGTAATCCGCCCGATGTGGTGCTGATGGACATCAACCTGCCGGGAATCAAAGGTCCGGAATGTGTCCGCCAGTTGAAGGCGCAACTGCCCGCCGTGCAATTTCTCATGCTAACGGTTTATGAAGACAGCGATTCGCTTTTCAATTCTCTCAAGGCTGGCGCGAGCGGTTATCTGCTCAAGCGCACCGCTTCCGCGAGGCTGCTCGAAGCCATGCGGGACGTTCATGCGGGCGGTTCGCCGATGACACCGCAGCTTGCGCGCCGCGTCGTCCAGTTTTTTACCAAGCCAGCGGAAGCGGCCTCGCCGATGGCCTCATTGACACCCGGCGAAAAAGAATTTCTTGACCAGCTCGCCAACGGCTACGCATATAAGGAAATCGCTGACCGCATGAAAATCAGCATTGATACTGTCCGTAGCTATGTGCGGACAGTCTATGAGAAACTTCACGTACATTCACGCACAGAAGCCGTCGTAAAATATCTCCGTGGTTGAAATCAATTTTGAACTCTCGCATGGATATGCGTTAGCAGCTATGATTGGCAATGGATAGACAGGTTCGATTCTCGTATGCGCTACCAACATTCATTATCTCTAATGGAATCAATATGTTCTAGCACTTTTGGATTTTTAAAAATATTAAAGTGAGTGTAAAGGTGAGAATAACTAGCGTCTAACTTCCAATGCTGTCGAACGTTATTGAATTCAACTAATACCTTGCAACCTGCGTCCCTTGCTCATCTTTTGTTTTGTTGGATAAGGTTGTTCAATCCGTCATTGAATAATTCCGTCCGCAGCAATTTTTCCAGAGTCAGGTGCATTCGGTAGCGCCAGTAATTTTTCGGATTGGCCGGCACATTGATGCGCTCGGCGGCGACATCCACGCGGCGCAATTGTTCATCCATGCCAAGCAAATCCTGCAATTGAAAAATACTCCACATCGCCGGTGAAGCGAGATGCTGCCCGACAATCGCCCTGTTGATCGCCGCGCTGCAATGCTCCGGCGCGGTGCCGGGCAGTCCGAGTTCCTGGTTGAAAATTATTTGCGTGAGGCCATGGTCTTCTTCCCACCAGCCGCGAATTGTGCTCATATCATGCGTGGACGGAGTGACAACGCTTAAATAAGGCGCATCTGCCGGACGGGAAAATTTTGCGTTGAGCGTCTTGGGCATCCGCTGGATTTCGAGGCTCAACAATCCAAGTTGTCGCATTACTTCCGGCACACACGCTGGCACCAGGCCGAGGTCTTCGCCGCAAATCAGCATGTTTGTGACGCGCTTGAGCGCCGGAAGCTTTTGCATTCCCTCGTGCATCCAGAAATCTTCCTGTCGCCGGAAAAAATAATCCACATAAAGTTCTTTCAACTTCACCTGTGTCTGCGAATCAAGATTTTTGAACGACAAAGTGTCCTCCATTGCAAATCGGAAATGAAATTCACGCCCGTTTGATTTTTCAACCTCGAACAAGATCACATTGCTAATCAGATCGAATAATCCTTCCTTGAGTTTTTTATTTTGCTCGTTGGATTCCAACGCCGCAAAGTGATTTTCAACTTGCTGCTGTGTGGCAAGCCCGGGTTTCAGGGAAAAATTATTGCTGGAATTTGGAGTCAAAAAATTTCGTTTTACCAAACTGGTTTCGCCGCCGAAAATGTCCCGCAAGACTTCGTCAGTGATGAAAGGTTTTACATAACGATCGCGGTTGAATGGAATTCCGCGTTCACCGAATTCAGCCGCCCGCACGGGAATTGCAGGAACAAAATAACCAAGGATGCCCTCGACGGCGTGCGCCGGACTGCTCCAGATGCGAAAGAATCCGAGGATATGATCAATACGAAACGCATCGAAGTAGCAGCTCATTTGAGCAAAACGTTGTTTCCACCATGCGAAACTGTCTTCCTTCATACGTTGCCAGTTGTAGGTCGGAAATCCCCAGTTCTGGCCTTTCGCGGCGAAAGCGTCCGGCGGGCAACCTGCCTGCCTGTCCACGTGAAAGATCTCCGGCTGTTGCCACACGTCCGCACTGTGACGATAAACACCGATGGCAATGTCGCCTTTCACAATCACGCCGCTGGCGTGCGCGTATTCGGTCGCCTCCTTCAATTGCAGATGAAGATGAAACTGGATGAAATAATTGAGTTCGATTTCAGCGCGCGCAACGGAATCGCTAGCGACAAGCTTTTCAATTTCGCTTCGCTGGTAACGGCAATGTTCTGGCCACTGGTTGAAATCTGAAGTCCCAAACTTGTCGCGCAAAAAACAAAACGCCGCATAAGGTTCTAGCCAGTGTTTGTTTTGCGCGGAAAAATTTTGAAAATCGCCGCGCGCGAAAGTTTCTTGCTTCTGCTTCAAAAAAATTTTGCGGATGAATTTCAGTTTTGCCCTCATTACCGACTCGTAATCCACTGCATCAAGCGCGTTCAAATGTTTCCGCTCAATTTCCAAAGTTTTGGGCAGGCTTTTATTTTTGCCGGCGACGAGGCAATTAAGGTTCAAGTAAAGTGGATGCAGTGCGAACGCCGAAATCGCCGCGTAGGGATACGAGTCCAACCACGTGTGTGTCGCGCTGGTGTCATTGACCGGAAGAATTTGAATCAATTTAAGACCAACACGTTTGCACCAATCTGCGAGCGGTTTCAAATCCGTGAATTCGCCGACGCCAAAACCATTCTCGCTACGCAAACTGAAAACTGGAATCGCCACGCCTGCGCCTTTCCAGGTGTCGGTGGGCAGCCGGACAAAACCGTCGTTCACGATCGTATGTTTGTCCGTTTCAATGTCATCGGACAAAACGCGGTTTTCACCACTTTCGTAACGGATGAATTTTTTCTGTCCCGTATCATAAACGCCGTATTTGTAACTAACCGGAAACACCGCGCGACGAAGATCAACCTGCGCGGTTAAAAAATCTTCACCGGCTGACCGGCTCAACAACAGTGGCATGGTCGTGCTCCAATTTCCCAACTTGGCGCAGTTACCGGTGATGCAAAGTGTCTGGCCTTTCGCCAGCAACGGAGCCTTGATCTTGAAGGTATGCGTGGTGTTTGCAGCTTGTGAAATTTTAATGTCGCCCTGGTTGGCACGGAGCAAAACGTTTTTGAACGGCTCGGTATAAAAGGCATTTTCAATCGCGCCGGTGTGATTCCACGAATCAATGAGCAAAACCTCTTTTTGCCGGAACGAGGCGGGATTAATGATTCGATCATTGCCCCAGTCCTGAATTGTCGAGCCGTCGGCATTTTGCAGAATGTAATTGTAACTGATCGAGGAGTCAGGAATCGCGGCGTTACTCAAATTGAACGTCGCCCGCCAGAATTCCAGGTTGAGAAACTGGAGCGGAACGGCCTTTTCGCTCCGGCCTGCGCCAAGTAGCTCGTGATTACCGCTGATGAACAGCGACTGCCCAACTTGGGTGTGAAAGCGTAGCCGGAAAATTAATTTCATGAACTTCTGGCAAGTTGAATCAAGCGGCGGCTGATTTTTCGTCCACCGCGCCTAAGACATTGCGCGCGACGGCGACGGGAAAATACAGCCACATACAGAACAAGCCGAGCCAGGTGAAAATTTGCACCCACGCAAGGCGTTTCATAGTCGAGAGCATTTCGACGAGCGCGGAAATGCCTTCGCGCGTGCCGCCGATGAAACCGGTTTTCTCCGCCTTCATTTTTTTGAAGGCCTCAAGATTTTCCGGCGGATATTCTTTTGTCGAAAAGACCGTCCACAGCACGGCGAAGAGAATCGCCACGGCACCGACGTAAAAGGAGTATTTGATGGTCACGGGAATGGCATGTTCGGCGCTGGTGACGCCGTTCAAGTGAAACCAGTTGGTCATCATCCACGGCAGCGCGGACGCGACGAGCGCGCGGAGCGGCTTCATCGAGATGTTGATCGAAGCATCCAGCACCCACAACAATCCGGCGGCCATCCAAAGTGCGGACGAGTTGGGCATCAAAATCAGCGCGAGCGAACTGGCCAGCGCGCCCCAAAGTAGATATGGCCGGCGGCATCCGAGCTGGCCCAAAGTATGGTCGCTCATATTGCCAATGATCGGCTGGATGAGCAGTCCGGTGAGCGGCGCGGCGAGCCAGAGCATTGGAATCTGGTCGGGTTTCGCGCCAAGGTATTCGTAAATGGCGCTCATGTTCGCCATCTTCAAACCGAAGCCGAACTGGATGCCGAGGAAGCCGAAGCTCATGTTCCAAATCTGCCAGAAAGTTAATTGCGGCTTCTGCATAAATGTTTTGTTGACGAAAATTTAATGGGGAACGGTGCGGTGATAAATACGCCATTCAAATGCGCCCAAATGAAAAAATGGGAAGTCACCGCTTGGCACTTGGGACATTCCCGAAATTTGCACTGCATTGAATTTCCCGCTGTTTTGAACCTCGACATGACCGCTGACGGGCCGGTTGGAAAAATTGATGACGACGACAAACTCATCGTTGTCATCAAGCCTCATGAGTGTCACGAGGTCGGCTTCATCTGAATTGCCGAGCCAGATGACGCGGTTGTTGCGAAACGGCGCGTATTGTTTGCGAAGTTGAATCAGGCCATGGTAAATGTCGCGCAAGGGTGGCCGTTCCTTCGGTATCCAAAAAATAGGCAGCTTGTCGAACAACGCGGGATCGCCGGATTCCGTCGCGTCGCCGACCTCCATGCCGTTGTAAATCAGCGGCACGCCATCTAGTGAAAACATGAATGTCGATGCTGCCAGTGCGCCGCGAATACCATAACGTGAAACCGCACGCGCTTCGTCATGATCATCCGTGATCCGCATGTGTAAAGAATTTTGCGGAAATTGCCGCAAGCTTTCTTCCCATGATGCGCACAAGTTTGAAGCGGGCGCTCCGCGCAGCAATACATCATTCATCGTTGCGAGCAGCGGCCAAGAATAATCAATGTCGAACGCCTTTACGAGCAATTCCGGCTTACTGGCCTCGGCAAGCATCATAATGTCCGGCTTGACCTTGGTGAGTTCGTCGCGAACTTGTTCCCAGAAATCCGTCGGCACCATGGAGGCGACATCGCAGCGGAATCCGTCCACGTCGCAAGTTTGAATCCAGTATTTGAGCATGGTGATCATGTACGCGCGGAGTTGCGGGTTGGCGTAATTTAGTCCAGCCACGTCCGTCCATTCAGGGACCGGCGGCAGAATTTTCCCGTCCGCATCCTGCTTGTAAAATTCCGGATGCTGCATCATCACGCTGTCCCACGCAGTGTGGTTGGCGACCAAATCCATGATGACTTTCATGCCGCGTTGATGCGCCCCGGCGACGAGTTTCTTAAAATCGTCAAGCGTGCCGTAATTTGGATCGACTGCATAATAATCTTTGATCGAATACGGGCTGCCAAAACAGCCCTTGCGAAATTTTTCGCCAATGGGATGGATCGGCATCGTCCAAAGAATCGTGACACCCAAATCCCTCAACCGGTCAAGTTGTGCAGTGACGCCGTTGAGGTTGCCAGCGGGGGAAAAGTCGCGCGGAAAAATTTCGTAAATCACACCATCGCGCAGCCAGTCCGGCGAGGTTCGCGCTGTTTGCTGCGAAACAATCTCCGCATGCAAAAACATCGGTCCGAGCAGAATGCCTGGGACAAAAAAGAAGATTGTCCGGCAAATTCTAGATTTTATTTTCATGTTCCGATTGATAATAAGACAACAGACAAAAGTTCCCCTTCATAAATCATAAGCTGATTCTGCCGGTTGTTTATGAGGTGCGCTTCCTGCCCAACATACATCAATGTCCTTGAAAGCCTACCGCACAAAGATGCGGTGGTATTTTGATTTTAAGGGCCGATATTGTTGACATGGAAACCGGCCTGATTGAGTGTATATTTAATTCATAGGTTCCATCGTAAGCGCCGCCATGCGAGCTGGCCGAAAATAATAGCGAACAGCCACAACCTATCCTCCAAGTGAATCCAATTTTCCACGTTTGTTGCCTGAATTCAAATAACTGCTCGTCGTCATTTTTATTTTGGCCCTGCTGGGTGGCCTTTCCTTTTGTCTCATCCAAGCGTGCTACACATTCACCTCCTTGGGCGTCAACACCAACGTGGGCCGACCGTTCACACCGATTGGTTACATTATTTATGGCACTGAGTCGCCCACATTCTTATCTTAGACAATTTACCGGTTCAACAAAATTTCTACAAAATATGACTTGGCCTTGTGCTATGAGGCTTTGGGCAGACTCCGCGCAAAATAAAATTCAGCCATGAACAAAATTCACCTTGTCTGCGCAACGTCAAAAAATCAATTTCCCATTGGTTCTAATCTAGCTGCTCTGGCCGTTGTGTGTGCTGCGCTGTCGATGACAATAACGGTGCCCGCTCAATCCACTCGTCCGGGTTGGGGTTCCACACCCTATAACGATGCGTCCGGCACGGGCGTCACTTTCCGCGTCTGGGCACCGAATGCGACGAGTGTTTATGTTCCCGGAACGTTTAACAATTGGTCAACCACGGCAACGCCGCTAGTTCAAGAGCAGACCAACGGGGCTGTGGACGGCATCTGGTCGGCGGATGTGGCGGGAGTAACCAATGGTTCACAATACAAATACTACATCAACAACAATGGAGGCATCTGGAAGCACGATCCACGATCGCGCTGGGTGACCGCTGCCGGCACTGCATCCGGCGCGAACGACATTGTTTACGATCCCACGGTCTTCAACTGGAACGGCGACAGCCTGACCCCGCCGGCACTGAATGACTTGTTCATTTATGAACTTCACATGGGCACGTTTCCGTCGAGTTCGGTGCCCAGCCGGTTCGTTGCCGCCACCAACAATTTGGATTACTTGAAAAGTCTCGGGATCAATGCGATTGAGGTCATGCCGATTGCGGAGTTCGGCAATAGTGGTAACAGTTGGGGCTACGACCCAGCCCAACTGTTTGCGGTGGACAACACCCAATACGGCGGACCGGATGGATTCAAGACCTTTGTTCAGGCATGTCATGCCCGTGGTATTGCCGTGCTGCTGGACGTCGTTCACAACCATTATGGGCCATCCGATCTTGACATGTGGAATTTCGACGGCTATTCAGGTGGCGGTCCGCTCGGAGGCGGTGGCATTTACTTTTACGAGAGCAACACCAACCTTCAAATAACGCCCTACGGGGATACGCGTCCGAACTTCAGCAGTAATCAAGTGTGTAACTTTATTCAGGACAACTTTACCATGTGGCTCAATGAATATCATGTGGATGGGTTCCGCTGGGATACGCCGAACCTGATGATGCACGACAACCTCAATAATTATATTCCCGCTGCTGGCAATCTCATCAACAACATCAACGCCATGATTCATACCAACTACACCGGCAAAATCAGCATCGCCGAGGATGTGTATGATTACGACGGGTTCGACAGCACTTGGGACACCAGCTATCCTTACACGGTCACGCCGGTGTTGACAGCATCCTTGGATTCCAATCGCGACATGAATGTGATTTCGGATGCGGTGCTTTATAACGTCCGCTACGGCGGCACGGCGAGTGCGGCCCGGGTGGTTTTTCTTGAATCGCATGATGTGGTTGGCGACTTGAATGGCGGCGTCCGTTTGGTGACGGCGATTGACCCGGCCACACCCAACAGCTATTGGGCGAGAAAGCGTTCCACCCTCGGGGCCGCAGTCACGTTGACGGCACCCGGTGTGCCGATGATTTTCCAGGGCCAGGAAATGCTTGAGAGTAATGCTTTCGACTCCGGCCTGCCTGTGGACTGGAGCAAAACGAACACTTACAGCTACATCGTCCAGTTTTACCGCGATCTCATCAGTGCGCGTCGCGATTTGAAAGGTTATACTCCGGGGTTGGAAGGCGATCAGTGCAGCATGCTCCAAGCGGACAACGTCAACAAGCTGGTTGCTTATCATCGCTGGAAATCCGCCGACCCGAATGAGGACGCAGTCGTGATCGCCAACTTCGCCAATGCCACTTTTAATAATTATGCCCTGAACTTTCCGTCGGCTGGCAACTGGTATGTACACCTCAACAGCGACTCCACCAACTATGGCCCGGACTATGAAAATATTGGCAGTTCCGTCGTGAACGCTAGCGGTAGCCCGGCCACGGCCAATATCACCATCGGGCCTTATAGCGCACTGATCCTGTCGCAAACGCCCGATGCTGCACCGCAACTGACAATCACGCCAACAAACGGTGTAGTGAACGTCTCTTGGCCAAACACCTATTCGGAATGGGTGCTGGACGTAAGTCTGACACTAGCCGGAAGTCCGTCACCATGGAATCAGGTTTCAGCAACGCAATATCAAACCAACGCGACCAGTATTTTCGTCAACGCCAATCCGTCAGGCGGCGCGATCTTTTATCGGCTGCGCAATCCATGACTATCCACGCACGTTTTACGAAATCATGACTCTGTCTTGAATTTCTACCATGCTCCACTGCTGTAAGAGATGGTTTTGTCGGTTGCCCGCTAACCGCGTCTCGTAAGATATTCACAAACCAAGCGTATTGCCTCGCACTTGAATCTACGCGCGTGATTTAAGAAGGCGGAATTAACCGGAAAGATGTGAAACGGAACTTCCCTTTCCCTGCATTTAACGTAGGGTTACACCCCATAGAGAAATCCCCGCCCATCACGTAGCGTCCTCGAGAAAGCGATAAACAAAATATGAAAATGATCCTGTTATTTGCCAGTGTTATCACCCTTCTCACTACCAGCGGATGTGTTGTTGCCGATGGCGGACCGTATGGACACGCGCGATACGGACATCGTTCGGATGTCGTAGTCGTAGGACCCCCGGTAGTCGTCGTGCGTTCGCCGGAAGTCATCGTGCGATAGTTCAGTGCGAGTGATTGCTCGGACTAAGTTTGCGTATCCGAACTGTTTCGGAGATGCGCGCGAAACTGCGACTGGCATTTACAGGTTGTCAGTTTTTCCAATATCCAACATCTCACGCACCTTGCGCGCCAGCGCGGACGGCGTGAAAGGTTTTTGTAGAAACGCAACGCCTTTGCTTACCACGCCTTGATGGATGATGGCATTCTCGGTGTAGGCGGAAGTGAAAAGAATCCGAGTTTGTGGATACAATGCCTGCACTCGGTCAGCCAATTCTTGGCCGCTCATTTGCGGCATGACGACATCGGTAAATAACAAATCAATGTGTCCCATGTCACGCTGTTGTTGCAGACTCAAAGCTTCGATGCCATTGGCCGCTGTCAAAACAGCGTAGCCCAGCCGTCTTAACAAGCTCGCTGCCATTTCGCGCAAAGCCGGATCATCCTCGACCAGAAGGATGGTTTCCGTCCCGCGCGGTAAATCGAGCGAATCAAGACGCTGGACGGGAATCTTCGTTTGCGGTTCGACCTGAGGTAGATAAATTTTGAAAGTTGTGCCCCGCCCAAGCTCGCTATAGACACTGATATGACCGCCGCTTTGTTTGATAATGCCGTAACAGGTGGATAATCCCAAACCCGTCCCTTTCCCAACGCCTTTGGTGGAAAAAAACGGTTCGAACAGTCGCGCTTTCACTTCTGCACTCATCCCTGTTCCGTTGTCCGTGATGGCCAGCATCACATAGTCGCCTGGTTGCAATTCTGGATAACGGCCCACGCTCTCAGAGCCGAACGAGACATTCGCGGTTTCCAACGTAAGTTTGCCGCCATTGGGCATGGCGTCGAATGCGTTGACGGCCATGTTTATGATGACCTGCTCAATTTGTCCCGCGTCCACCTTAACCGCTTGCAGGCCGGGCGCAGGAATAATCAGAGTATCCACCCGGCCGCCTATGATATGTTGAAGCATATTTTCCATGCCCGTGACGATCCGGTTGAGGTCGAGAACTTCTGGTTGTAGAAATTGTTTGCGGCCATACGCCAAAAGCTGGCGCGTCAAGGTCGCTGCCCGGCCGGCGGCTTTGCTGATTTCGGTCGCGCTTTTGGCCAACGGACTCCCGGCGGGAAGATTGCCTAGCAGCAATTCACTCTGGCCGATGATGGCCGTGAGGATGCTATTGAACTCGTGCGCAATGCCGCCGGCCAGTTTGCCGACAGTTTCCATTTTCTGCGATTGAAACAACTGGGCTTCGAGCCGTTTGCGGTCGGTGATGTCGCGGAACGTCCAGAGTCTGCCGTAGTATTTTCCGTCTTGGCCCATGACGGGAGCCGAGTAGCGTTCCAAAACCGTCCCGTCCTTAAGCTCAATCTCATCGTTGCTGATTTCGCACGGGTTGGCCAAAAGAAAGCGGATTTTTTCAACGAAGTGTTCGGGATTTTTGGCTATGCCCGTAATCCATCGGAGTTGTTGTTCGTAGTCTTTATCCTCCGCGATGTCCGGGGGGATTTTATACAAGTCTACTGTCCGCTGGTTTTGAAGAATCTTCCTGTTCTGCGGGTCAATAACCATGATTCCCTCAATGGAGGAATTGACTTGGGCCTCAAGGAACGCGTTTTTCCACTGCAATTGTTCATGCATCTGCTCCAATTTGGCTTCCGTCTCCTTGATGGCCGTAATGTCTTTGGAAATGCCGAACGTGCCGATGATTTGTCCGTCTTTATTGCGGAGCGGTATTTTGCTCGTGAGCGCCCAGGATTCCCGCCCGTTTTTTAAAACCTCTTTTTCCACCTTGCCGATTAATGGGACGCCGGTGCGAATGATTTCCTGTTCGTCATTAAAGGCGGGACGCGCGTGTTCTTCTGCAAAGAAATCGAAATCGGTTTTGCCTAGCAACTCATCCGCGCTCTTCAACCCAAAAATATCAGCATGGGCTTTGCTCGCGATCAAAAAACGGGATTGGGCATCCTTGAAGTAAACCGGGTCTGGCGAAGAATCCATCAGCGCCCGCAACAAATCACGCTCG
>JBEKZT010000005.1:0-20652 GCA_049509595.1 Verrucomicrobiota bacterium | reverse complement strand
TGACGAAACCGACTTCCGCCCACGGCAAATCCCACTTGTCGAAAATGCGCTTCACCTCGGCTTCGCGGCCTTTGTGGACGATGATGAGCATCCGCTCCTGCGATTCGCTCAACATTATTTCATAGCTCGTCATGTTCGGCGCGCGTTGCGGAACTTTGTCCAACTCGATCTCGATTCCCGTGCCCGCGCGCGCGGCGGTTTCACAAGTCGAGCAAGTCAAACCCGCCGCGCCCATGTCTTGAATTCCCGCGACGCAACCCGTCGCCAAAAGTTCGAGGCACGCTTCGCAAACCAATTTTTCCATGAACGGATCGCCGACCTGCACCGCGCCGCGTTGCTGCTCGGCGGATTCCTCGGTCAAATCTTTGGACGCGAACGCCGCGCCTGCGAGACCGTCGCGTCCCGTCGCCGGACCGACGTAGAAAACCGGATTGCCGATTCCCTTCGCCGCGCCGCGTGCGATTTGTTCGTGGCGCAAAACGCCGAGGCAAAAGGCGTTCACGAGCGGATTGCCTTCGTAAGATTTGTCGAAATAAACCTCGCCCGCGATGGTTGGAATTCCAAAACAGTTTCCGTAGTGCGCAATGCCGTTGACCACGCCGGAGAAGAGACGTTTGTTATTGGCGATTTGGGATTTTCGGTTTGCGCCTTCGACGGAAGGGTTTTGCTCGCCCTCACCCCGGCCCTCTCCCCCGGGGAGAGGGAGATTCTTTGTTCCAGCCACATTTAAATCCGAAAACTTTCGGGCTTGCCCGGCAGCGGAAATTTCTCCCTCTCCTGAGGGAGAGGGCCGGGGTGAGGGCGGACAATCCTCTACAATCGGACCAAACCTCAAAGAGTTCACCGCACACACGGGCCGCGCGCCCATCGTGAAAATGTCGCGCACGATGCCGCCGACGCCGGTGGCCGCGCCTTGAAACGGCTCGACGGCGCTCGGATGATTGTGCGATTCGATCTTGAACGCGATCGCGAGGCCGTCGCCAATGTCAATGATGCCGGCGTTTTCCTCGCCCGCGCCGACGAGGATTTTCGGCGACTTGGTCGGGAACGTCTTGAGCAGCGGGCGCGTGTTTTTGTAGCTGCAATGCTCGCTCCACATGACGGAAAAAATTCCCAGCTCGGTGTAGCTTGGCTCGCGTCCGCCGAGGATTTCTTTGGCGTGGGCGTATTCTTCCGGCGTCAAATTGTGTTTGGCGACGAGTTCGGGTGTAATGGCGGGTTCAGTCATCGGCAGTGTTTCAAATTTTTAAAAATGAAATTTTATCATGCGCCATTTCCATGCGCGAAACAAGAAAATCAAAAAATTTGACCGCAATTTGCGATAAGGTAAACACCCCATACCCAGCGCGAGCCGGCGCGGATATAGTGCCGCTGCAAATCCACCGCGCTTTGTCTTTCGGGGAAAATGAAAATGTTTGAAACACAGTGGTAAAACCAACGGATGAAAGCATCATTGCGAATTCTCAATCTGGAGGACAACGCGCTCGACGCGGCGCTGAATGGCGAGATGCTTTCAGCCCGCTGGCCGGAATGCGAGCTGGTGCGCGTGCAAAACCGCGAGGACTTCATGGCCGCGTTGGAGGACGGCGGTTTCGACATCATTCTTTCGGATTTCTCGATGCCCGGTTTTGATGGATTGCAGGCGCTGGCGCTGGCGCGCGTCGAGCGGCCGCAAGTCCCGTTTCTGTTCGTCTCCGGCACCATCGGCGAGGACACGGCGATCGAGGCGCTCAAAAACGGCGCGACCGATTACATCCTTAAGCACCGGCTCATGCGGCTGATCCCCGCCGTGGACCGCGCGTTGCGTGAAGTCGGGGAGCACGCCGAATACAAGCGCGCCGAGGAATCCATGCGCCAGTCGGAACACAAATACCGCGAACTCTTCGAGAGCCTCACCGACGCGGCGTTTCTGGCGGACGAGCAATGCGGAAAAATAATTGATTCCAACCGCGCCGCTGAAGATCTGCTGGGCCGCACGCGCGCCGAAATCGTGGGGCACAACCTGTCTGAATTTCTCACCCCGGACGAATCCGCGCAACCGCCGGAAGAAATTTCAACGTCCGGCGCGCAAAAAAAATTTCCCTGCGAAAGCAGGTTGATCCGGGTGAACAACGTGACGATTTCCGTGAATGTGCGCGCGACGCGGCTGACGCTTTACGGCCGGCCGCTCGTCCTCTGGCTATGCCGTGAAATTGCCGAGCCTCGTTCGGCATGATGGCGGGGCGGTCGCTTTAAAAAATTCAATCAATGTGTTTGCGAATAATCTCGTCAGCCAGCGAAGGCCAAGACGCTTCGGCATTCACGTCAAAAACGAAAGGGTTCAATACCGTCCCCGGCATATCATCAATAACGATGTCCGGCTTGGCTGAAAACCCTTCAAACAAATCAGTCAGTCCGTGCAATCGGGCAACTTTCTGCGCGTATTCTGCACCATTCGTTGACCAAAGAAAAAGATGACAGCCTTTGTCTTTTAGTTTTGTTAAAGCTTCAGTAGCGCCTGCCAACAAATTTTTGTTTGCATCAACCAGCGTCAGATCAACGTCCACAAAAATATTGGCGTTTTTCATTTCGCAGAAAGCAGTCAGGCAAGTTCCGCCACATTTTCGTCCTCGTATTTTTCAATGAGCACGCCGATCACTTCCATCATGGAGGCGAGCGGATGGTTTTCATCCTCGCCCACTTCGTCCACGAGGCGGTCAAGCTGCTTCACAAGCTGGCGGTATTCGCGGTCGTTGTGCGGCACGCGCAACGCCGGTTCGACCTGCGGCCAGACGGCGAATGCTTTGTTCAGTTGTGCGGTTGACATATTATTTTCTCTCTTTCCATTTGCCCGCGTCGTATTCGGCGTGGGTCAGCACCGCGCGAATATACACTTTCCGACGATTATAGTGAAGCGCGGCGATGAGGCGAGCCTTGTTGCCGCCGATGTTGAAAACCGTCAATCCACCGACTTGATCCGCGTGTGGAAATGCGCTTCGCAATTCCACAAAATTTGCAAAATTGTTTTTCTTGAAAATCTTATACCAGTGGGCGAGGCCGCTTTCCGCCGTCGGATGCGCTGCGGCAAATTCATTCAATCGTTTGCGCGTGATGATGTGCATGGCTCGTCATGCCGCTTTCGCCGCCGTTATGTTTTGCAGCGCGGCGATCATGCTTTCAAAAATAAATTTCCCGTCGGCGCTGCCGAGGATTTCCTCGCTCGCGCGGTCGGGATGCGGCATGAGCGCGGCGACGTTGCGGCGTTCGTTGCAGATGCCGGCGATGTTTTGTAGCGAGCCGTTCGGATTTGCAACGTCGGTCAGATTTCCGTTCGCGTCGCAGTATTGCCAGAGAATTTGTTTGTTCGATTTTAATTTCGCCAAAGTTTCTTCGTCGGCGAAATAGCAGCCTTCGCCGTGCGCGATGGGAATTTTCAAAATTTTCTCCGCCGGAATTTTGCCCGTGAACGGCGTTTCAAAATTGTTCGTCTTCAAAAAAACCTGTTCGCAGTGGAATTGCAGGTCGCGGTTGCGGATGAGCGCGCCGGGCAGCAGTCCGGCTTCGCACAAAATCTGGAAGCCGTTGCAAATTCCCAAAACCAGTCCGCCGGCGTCGGCGAATTTTTTCACGGCCTGCATCACGGGGCTGAACCGCGCGATCGCGCCGCAGCGCAGATAATCGCCGTAGCTGAATCCGCCGGGCACGATGACGGCGTCGGCGTCGCCGAGCGAGGTGTCCTTGTGCCAGATGAAATTCGCGGCGTGGCCGAGCACGCGGACGGCGTGGACGCAGTCCTGGTCGCAGTTGCTGGCGGGAAATTGGAGGACGGCGAAATTCATTTTTGATTTACGATTTACGATTTACGATTTACGCGCCGAACGGCCATCCGCTCGTAAATCGTAAATCGTAAATCCTCTATTCTATTTCAAGGCGATAATCTTCAATCACGGGGTTGCTCAAAAATTTGTGCGCGGCTTCGTCGAGCGATTTGCGCGCGGCTTCCTTGTCGGTGGCGTCGAGTTCGATCTCGAGATATTTGCCGACGTGGACGGCTTTGATGCCGCGATGGCCCATGTGTTCGAGGGCTTTCAGGACGGTGATGCCTTGCGGGTCAACGACGGCTTTTTTCGGGGTGATGATGATTTTGGCTTTCATGCGCGCGCGAAAAGATTTTGCGGAAAAATTTTCAGCGAAGCGAGAAATTTTTGAAAATTGGTGGGGCGAGCGTCCTCGCGAGCCGAAACAAAATTCGCGCGCGGCTCGCGGGGACGCTCGCCCCACCGGAACAAGCATTGAAATTCTCCGCGCTCTGCGCCATTGTTCACGCATGAGCGTTACTCAAACCATTGAAGCATCTCCGGTCTGCAACATCAGCGAAGTCCGCAAGGCCGTCGAGCCTTGCACCATCGTCATCTTCGGCGCGAGCGGCGACCTGACCGCGCGCAAGCTGATTCCCGCGCTGTATCATCTCGCCAAGGACAAGCAGATGCCGCCGGCGTATCGCATCATCGGCTTCGCGCGGCGCGACAAGACGGACGAATCGTGGCGCGCGGAATTGCGCACGGCGCTCGACCAGTTTTCGCGCACAAAGCCCGTGGACGAACAAGTCTGGAAAGATTTTTCCGCAAACATTTTTTATTGCATCGGCGATCTGACCGACGCGGCGGCGTATCAAAAGCTCGAACAAAAACTGACTTCGTTCGGCAGCGCGCCGTTGCGGAAAAATCTTTTGTTTTATCTCGCCACGCAGCCGAGCCAGTTCGCCGATGTCATCCAGCAATTGCACGATTCAAAATTGTTGCATCGCGAAAACGGCGGCGGCAACGGCTGGCAACGGCTCGTTGTCGAAAAACCTTTCGGCCACGATCTCGCGTCCGCGCAGGCGCTGAACACCGAGCTGACGCGTTACGCGCACGAGTCGCAGGTCTGCCGCATTGACCATTATCTCGGCAAGGAAACGGTGCAGAACATTTTGATGTTCCGTTTTTCCAATTCCATTTTCGAGCGGCTGTGGAACCGCGAATCCGTTGACTTCGTCCAGCTCACCGTCAGCGAAAAACTCGGCGTCGGCGAGCGCGGCGGTTATTACGAGGAAGCCGGCGCGATCCGCGACATGGTGCAGAACCACATGCTGCAAGTGCTTTCGCTCATCGCGATGGAACCGCCCGTGTCGCTCGAAGCCGAAGCCGTCCGCGACGAAAAAGTAAAATTGCTGAAATCAATTCGTCACCTCACGCCCGCCGATGTCGCGAAACAAGTCGTGCGCGGACAATATTTCGCCGGCTCCGTGGACGGCCAGCCGCGACCGGGTTATCGCCAGGAACCGAAAGTGAATCCGAATTCCAACGTCGAAACGTTTGTCGCGATGAAATTGCTGATTGATAATTGGCGCTGGAGCGGCGTGCCGTTTTATTTGCGCACCGGAAAAAATCTGCCGCAAAGCGCGAGCGAAGTGCGCATCCAATTCAGCCACACGCCGAACGTTTTGTTCGCCGCGCAATGCGGAAACAAATTGGACGCCAACGCGCTCACGTTGCGCCTGCAGCCGAACGAGGGAATTTCCCTGCACTTCAACGGCAAGGTTCCCGGCATCGGCACCAGCGTGCGGCCCGTGCGGATGCACTTCAGCTACGATTCCGAGTTCGGCGCCTACACGCCCGAAGCCTACGAACGCCTGCTGCTCGACGCCATCGCCGGCGACGCGACGCTCTTCATCCGCCGCGACGAAGTCGAGACCGCGTGGCAGATCGTGGATTCCATCCGCAAAGGCTGGGAAAACAAGCCGCTGACGAACCGAGAATTTTACGCCGCCGGCACCTGGGGCCCTATCGCCGCCGACGATCTGCTCGCGCAAAGCGGCCACGAATGGCACGAGCCGCAGGTGATAAAATAAATCAATTTTATGAAAAGACTTTTTTCAGTAATTTTTATTTTTGTAAATTACCTTTGCTTCGCCGGTTCGGTAATTGAGCCAATAACAATTGGCGATTGGTCTGAACCAACGAACGGTTTGCGCGGGAGATTACTTTTTTCTGAAGACGCCAAGTTCAGCGGCACAGAAATGGGTGTGGTTTATTTGGAGCTTCAAAATGTTGCCGATGTTCTAAATCCAATGGAAATTTATTATGATGATGGAAAAGAAATTCACTGCCAATTAGCTGATATTTCGGGGAAACTTTTTCATCAACCCGAAATGATGGATGCTGATATTATGTCACCCGGTTCATATTGGATTGCCCTGCCACACGATTCCACTTTGCGGCTTCGAATCTCCGTAAATGGTTATGGAATTCCAAAGGATGGAGGATTGCTCATTGGTTTGATGTCAGATCAATGGCTCATTCCGCCAACTTTACAAACTGATTTATTTTTATCCGGCTCGTTCAACGTAATTCCGCCGCAAGACAAAGATCACATTCACGCTTGGAAGGGTGTTCTCGAATTGCCAAAAGTAAAAATTCCGGCAAAGAGACCTGAATTTTAGTTTGTGCAAAACTATGAACTGATTTCCTTCGCCAACGCCGACGAACTGGCCGCGCGTGCCGCCAGCGCGTGGCTGGACGAAATCGCGGCGGCCAACCACGCGGCCAAACCGCATTGCGTAGCGCTTTCCGGCGGACGCATCGCGCTGAAATTTTTCACGTCCGTCGTCGCGCAGACCAAGGCGCGCGCAATCTCCCTCGGCCTTGTCCATTTTTTCTGGGCGGATGAACGCTGCGTCCCGCCGGACGACGCGGAAAGCAATTTTCGCGCGGCGCACGAACTCTTGTTCGCGCCGCTGCGCATCAACGACGCGCAAATCCACCGCATCCACGGCGAAGATTCGCCGGAAATCGCCGCGCAAAAAGCCACGATGGACATTTGCCATGTCGCGCCGAAAAATTCCGCCGGCCAGCCGGTTCTCGATCTGATTTTTCTTGGCATGGGCGAGGACGGCCATGTCGCGTCTTTGTTTCCGGGCAAAATGGAAGGGAAAATGCCTGCCGATATTTTCTGTGCCGTGAACAATTCACCCAAGCCGCCACCCAACCGCGTCACGTTAAGCTACGCCGCCATCGCCGCCGCGAAAAATGTCTGGGTGCTGGCTTCGGGCGCGGGCAAGGAGACGGCCTTGCGCGAATCACTTTTCCCGGACGGCAAAACTCCGCTGGCACGGGTCATTCAATCGCGTCTGCAAACAAAGATTTTCAGCGATTTTAAACTTCTTTGAGTTTGTAACCAAACGGTTAAAAACGGATTTTTCATTCAATTCGCCATAAAAACAGCAATTTTCGCATGAGGAAAACATCCCATAGATCTTTAAAAATTGTTTGAACATATTTGCCCCAGCTTGGTCTGAATTATAGCGAATGATTTCGCTGTTCGTTTAGGGTTGGCAGAGAGGTTTTGCTCGCGGCGCGGCTCGAGCAGCGACCCCAAGTTGGTCGCGTCGCCCTTCTGAGCGCCTTGGTGAAGGCGTGTAAACCTCGTCACCAGCAAGGGCCGGACGCAAGTCCGGCCTTTTGCATTTTTAAGCGCGGAATTCCGCATTGCTTGAAGTTTCAAAAACGTCTAGGATTCAAAACGCATGAAACATCAGCTCGATTTCGAGAAACCGATCATCGAACTGCAAAACAAACTGGACGATCTCCGCCAGCACCCGGAAAAACATTCGTTGGGCATCAGCTTCGATGAAGAAATCCAGCTTATCGAAAAAAAGCTGGCGGAAACCCAGCGGCATATTTTCACAAACCTTACCGCGTGGCAGAGGGTGCAACTCGCGCGTCATCCCAAGCGCCCTTACACACTGGACTATATCAATCTCGCGTTCACGGATTTTCACGAACTGCATGGCGATCGGCTTTTTGCCGAAGACCGCGCGATGGTCGGCGGCTTTGCCAAACTCGGCGAGCATCGCGTCGTCGTCATCGGCACGCAAAAAGGTCGTGATACGAAGGAAAATATTTTGCGCAATTTCGGTTCCGCGCATCCTGAAGGCTATCGCAAAGCCCTTCGCCTCATGCGACTCGCGAATAAATTTTCCCTGCCTATTATCACTTTGATTGACACCTCGGGCGCGTATCCGGGCATCGGGGCGGAGGAACGCCATATCGCCGAAGCCATAGCCGTCAATCTCCGCGAAATGACTTTGCTTGAAGTGCCCATCATCGCCGCCGTCATCGGCGAGGGCGGGTCTGGCGGCGCGCTGGGCATTGGCGTGGCCGATCGCGTTTTGATTTTGGAAAATGCTTATTATTCTGTCATCCCCCCCGAAGGTTGTGCGGCGATTTTGTGGAGAGACCGCGCCGCCGCCGCCAAAGCCGCCGCCGCCCTTAAAATCACCGCAAAGGATTTGTTTGGATTCAAACTCGTGGACGAAATCGTTTCCGAACCGCTCGGCGGCGCGCATACGGACATTGCCGTAACCGCTGCGAATCTGAAAACGTATCTGCTCAAGCATCTCGAAGAAATTCTCGCGCTGTCGGTGGCCGAACGCCTGAAAAAACGTTACGAAAAATTCCGCGGGTATGGACATTTCATCGAGAAAATCGAGTCCGCCGAAAACAGTGCTGTTCCCCAGGCATCAGCCGCGTAAAAATTCCAGTGCTCTATCCGCTCACTTTCCATCCGATTTTCAAGGAACGCATCTGGGGCGGACGCGAAATCGAAAAACTTTACGGGAAAAAACTGCCACTGGGCAAAGTCATCGGCGAATCGTGGGAAATTTCTGACCGTCCCGGCGATGAAAGCATTGTCGCCAACGGAACATTCGCCGGAAAAAATTTGCGCTGGCTCATGGAAAATCACGCGCCCGAACTGTTGGGCGACGCCAAGCCTGCCGGCGAAAATCGTTTCCCGCTTTTGATCAAAATTCTCGACGCGTGGGAAAAACTGTCGCTGCAAGTCCATCCGCCCGCGAGCAAGGCCGCCGAACTCAAAGGCGAACCAAAAACCGAAATGTGGTTCATCGCCGACGCCGCGCCCGGCGCGGAACTGTTTGTCGGGCTGAAACACGGCGTGACGCGCGCGAAGTTTGAGAAAAAGATTTTCGACGGCAGCGTGGCCGAATGTTTTCATCGCGTGCGCGTGCGCACGGGCGACACGATGTTTCTGCCGAGCGGACGCGTTCACGCGATTGGCGCAGGACTGGTGATTTTTGAAATCCAGCAAAATTCGGACACGACGTATCGCGTCTTCGACTGGAACCGGAGCGGCCTCGACGGCAAGCCGCGCGAATTGCACATCGCGCAATCGCTCGCGAGCATTGATTTCAATGACTTTGAACCGAAACTGGTTTCGGAGAAATTTTCCGGCGACGGAAAAATCAAATCGCGTTCGCTCGTGCGCGACAAACTTTTCAACGTCGAGAATTTGGAAATGAAAACGGGTGCGGTCGCAAAACTGAAGGAGCAAAAACTGCAAATTGTCGCGGCAGTGAGCGGGCAAATTGAAATCAAAAGCGATTTGGAAACCGTAAATTTATCTGCCGGACAATTTTGTTTGATTCCGGCAAGTTTGGGGCGGGCGGAAATTTTGGCGAAATCAGACGCGGCTTTGCTGCGTGTTGAAGCAAATTAATTCAACGACGAATCATCGGGCATCTGCGAGAGCAATTTATTTTTCCAGCCACCCTTGCTTTTCAGAATCTTCGGCCAGAGCTGGTCGGGCGGCGTGTCGAAGACGAGTTCGAGCGACGCGGGAAACGTCAGCCACGCCTTGCGTTTCATTTCGTTTTCGAGTTGTCCCGGACTCCAGCCGGCATAACCGGCGAACAATCTGACTTTCTTCGCGGGCGAAAACGATTCACCGACTTCCACCAAGTCATCGAGCGAATGGCCGAGCGCGAGATTCGGCATCACATCGGCGTTGGGAATGAAATTATCCGTGTGCAAAAAACTCAGCGCGGACGGCTGCACGGGACCACCGAGATAAAGTGGCGCTTCCTTAAGCGTTTCAGGCAAATCGGCGACGATCATCTCGCCGACGGTCTTGCCGAGCGTGCGGTTAAGCACAAGGCCAAACGCACCCTCGCCATTATGCTGGCAAATCAACACGACCGTCCGCTGAAAAAACGAGCCACCCAATTGTCCGCTGTCCAGCAGCAATCGGCCTTTGAAAAATTTTTCCGGCGCGCTCATTACCAGAGTCAATGTGCATCAAACAATTCCATCTGGCAAAAAATAAACCACCAAGGCACAAAGACACCAAGAAAGAAAAAGACGCGGAAATTTGATTCCACGTCTTGCCAAAGAAATTTCTTTGTGTCTTTGTGGTTTACAGAGATTTTACTTTTTTCACAATCGCCGCGGCGTCAATGCCGAATTTTGCGAGCAATTCTTCAGCCTTGCCGGAATGTGGCAGGCCAACCACGGCGAGCTTGTGAACTTTGATTCCATCCACGCTCAATTCACCCGCGACTGCATCGCCCAAACCACCTTCGCTGTAATGATCTTCAACGGTGATGACGGTGTTATTCGTCTTTTGCGCGGCGGCGAGAATCACATCCTTGCCGAGCGGCTTGATGCTGTAAGCGTCAATAACGGTGATGCCGACGCCCTCGGCTTTCAAAGTGTCAGCGGCTTTTAAAGCTTCAAACAAAGTAACGCCCGCTGCAACAACAGTGACTTTATTGCCTTCGCGCAGAACTTTCGCGCCGCCAATTGGAAATTTTTCGTCGTTGCCGTAAATAATCGGTGTCTTCGGGCGCGATGTGCGGAGAAAATAAACGCCTTTACCAATGGCCATTTGTTCGATCAATTTTTCCGTGCTAACGGCATCGCTCGGATACAGAACCGTGCTGCCAACAATCGCGCGCATCATTGCCAAATCTTCCAGCGCCATTTGCGTCGGGCCGTCCTCGCCGATGCTCACGCCGACATGCGAGCCGACGAGTTTCAAGTTTGACTGCGAAATGCCCGCAACGCGAATCTGGTCATACGCGCGGGTGAAGAATGCGGCGAACGTGGACGCAAACGGCACTTTACCGCGCGCGCCGAAGCCGGTCGCGACACCGACCATGTTTTGCTCGGCAATGAAACATTCGATGGATCGATCCGGGAATTTTTTGAAAAACTTGTCCGCAAACGTGGAATTTTTTGTGTCGCCGTCCAACGCAACGACACGCAAATCCGTTTCGCCGATGCGCGCGAGCGCAGTTCCATAAGCTTCGCGCGCGGCAATCTTGTCGCCGAGCGTGTAATTGATTGGCGGATAATTTTCAGGCGCGGCATTTTTGGGTTCGGGCAATTGATTCGGCGCAAGAATGGCAACCCCGATGCCGGATTTCGCGCTGGGCTGAAGCTCGGCAATCGCTTTCGCGGCTTCTTCTTTGTTCAACGGCTTGCCGTGCCAGCCGTCCTTGTCCTGCAAAAATGAAACGCCTGCGCCCTTGTAAGTTTTGGCAATGATGGCGAGCGGTTTGTCGTCGAGACCGACGCCGCCAAGAACTTCGGCGATTTCCTCGATGTCGTGTCCGTCAATGTCCTCGACACGCCAGCCGAACGCTTCAAAGCGGTCGCGGTAAATTTCGATGTGATGGCCGAACGCAGTTGCCTCGCTTTGGCCGAGGCGGTTCGCGTCCACGACGGCAATCAAATTATTCAATTTATTCACGCCCGCGAGCGACGCCGCTTCCCAAACAGAACCTTCCGCGATTTCGCCGTCGCCGAGCAGGACGTAAGTGTTGTAATCCAGTTTGTCGAGCCGCGCGGCCAAGGCCATGCCGACGCCGACGCTCAAGCCTTGACCGAGTGAACCGGTCGCCACATCCACAAATGGCAAACGCGGCGTCGGATGACCTTCAAGTTCGCAACCGAATTGCCGCAGTTTCAACAATTCGCTCGTTGGAATGAATCCGGTTTCCGCCCATGCAGCGTAAAGCAGCGGCGCAGCGTGGCCTTTGGAAAGAATAAAACGGTCGTTGTTGTAGTAATGCGGATTTTTCGCATCGTAACGCATCTGGCCGAAAAAAAGCGTCGCCACCAAATCCGCCGCCGAACAGCACGAGGTCGGATGCCCGCTGCCCGCTGCCGTCGTCGCTTCGATGGAATGAATTCGCAGTTGGTTTGCGATGCCCTTCAAAAGTTCAATGTCAGTTTCAATCATGGAACGCGTAGTTTATGTGAGAAACAGCGAAAGCCAAGAATGAAATTGCGCGTAACGAGAATGTCACGGCAGAACGTGGCCGGGAATTGAGCAGGTTGGCGGCTCACCGACGGCATTGATGGAATAAGTGCCGCCGGATGGACACGTCGGGAAAATTCCATTTGGCAAATACGCCACCAAATCCTGCGCGGTTGGAATCGCGTCAGCAGTTTTATTTTTTTCCAAAGCCCATTGCTGTTTGGCTGCGTCAATTTCGCGAAGATTGTTGATGCAGATGTTGCGGTCGGCGGCGGCGTCCGAATCTTGCGCCGTCGCATCATTTGAGGCAGCGACCGGTTGCGGCGGTGGCGGTGCTTCAGCGGCCTGTTGATTTTGCGCCTGCCATTCCTGCAACTGTTGTTGTTGCTGCTGCGCGATAGCACGCGTGGCTTCAAGTTGCTGCGTCAATTGCTGATTCGCCGCCGTCAATTGCTGAACCTGACTGCGCAATCGCGGCAAGTCCTGATTGCCGCTACGCAGCCGCGCAAATTCCATGTCCTTTGCGTTGATGATGGAATTTTTGATTTGCTGCGAATCACTTTGCAACTGGCTGACCTGTTGCTTCGCGTCGCGCAACGCGCCTTGCGCCGCGTCCTTTTGCCGGTTGGCCGAGAAGAGAAAAACTTCGCTGATCAAAAGCACCGCGATGCACAGTCCCAGAAACACGTCTTTTAGTTTCATGGTCAATTCCTTTTCGCGTTTTCCGCCACCGCCGTCAAAACAAATCGCAAAAATAATGTGACTACGATTACGGATGAAAATCTGGTGGGTGCAGGCGGAAATGGGTTTTTAATTCGTATTGGCTGAAATTTTGTAACTTGAAACCGCTACAAACCCCGACACATTGACCTTCTTGACACTGAAGAGACTTGCGATGCTGAAACCAATCAGTAGAAGCCCCGCGATGCAGGGCTTTATTAAAATACCGGAGCTTATTACCGGCGGCGAAGGGCAAGAATAGTCATCAGACCGGACAAACCGAACAGCGCCAAAGTGGATGGTTCAGGAACGGAAGAAACGGTAAAATATTCATTGGGGGTCGAACCAAAACTAAAAACACCCGCATTTCCCAGATTGCCCGATCCAACCGGCAGTCCCGACAAGAATTGATTGGAAAGATAGTCATCACCGCCACCGTTGATGTCGGCAAGGACGTTAATGCTCCCGCCGCCATAGCCCAGCACGGAGAGCGGAATACTTAATTCAAGGCCGGTGGTTGTGTTTGCGCCGCTCGTGGCACCACTTAAGGCTTGATTGGCGGTACCCATGGTGCTCGTGTGGGTATTGTTAAGATAGTATTGAATACTTCCACCATCAGGGCTGCCGGATCCGATTCCACTGCTCAATCCGAAGTCTCCCACATAACCGCCAGCAGGAGTTCCTGTAAGGCTGTATTCTTCCACATACGCGGTGCCGTTATAATCGTTTAAATCAATTGCATAAGTGGCTTGAAAAGTGGGGCTAAATACCGAGCCGTTCATGGTTTGCAACGTGCCGGTGGCTGGAGCGGCCAAAGTGCTTTGACCCGTCAAACCGCCAGAAATGAAGATGTTCAAGTGATTCCCGTTGTTTTGAAAATCACCGGCAAGGAATAGATACAGATCTCCGCCGCTAATCTGTCCATAACCAGCATCCAATTCCGAGCCATCAGTGGCATCACCGCCGCCAGGGCTGTTGCCAAATCCGGTGTTGACGGTTTGAACAGCCAGCGGAGTCCCGTAGAAGGCGGAGTCCAAGGTTCCGTTCAGGTATTGAGCGTGCGCACATATAGCCGTTCCTAAAAGTGCCACTGCTGTTCCACTCGCAAGAATTACTTCATTTTTCATAAAACCATAGTTATTTAGCTGACCTTGCCAAGGATTGCTTTAGATTAACAAATCACTGACGAATTGTTACCGCATATTTGTGCGGTTAAGTTACAGGGTCAATTTCGTAAAACTTTTGTGGCGCGGGCGGCTTTACAAACTCTTGTAAAGCTGCGGCGATTTTGTCCGGTTTGTGAGAGTTCCAAGTTCCAAGATTTTAGACAACAAAAATACTGCGACCATTAGGCGGCCGTTTTTACCGTTTTGCAGTTCCGGACAAGCCGGAAAATCAATCAGGGTTTTTCACACCTTCAGCGCGCCGGGCTTTGGCGGCCAGTGTGCGCTTCAAGGCAGCCCGGTATAAGTGCAGCGCGTGCGCGTCATCGCGGCCGTGGGCGACTTTCTTGCGGATGGTGACGCAATATCGTTCGCCAAATCCCAAGGCTCCCAGCTCGCGCTCCAGGGCGGCAATTTCCTGCCCTAAATTCAAATCGGTGAAACGGTCCCGGCTGGTTTCCTGGCGTGTGTTTTTTGCGGCCCAGTAACCGCGCTGCCGTAATACGGCCGTGACGCTGCAAGATGGTTGCACCGCGCCGGCGTCCACTGCACGCCAGTGGATCGCTTCAAAGTAGGGAAGTAATTTATCAAGGTGCCGATCTGTGAGACCTGACGACGTGCTGGATCGGACGCCGGTGATGAGTTCGAGCGCGTCGCGGTAGTCATCATCCGACAAACCGGCCTCACGCTGGGCGCGCTTTAAAAGAATTTGTTGCGGGCGCGAAAGCATATTACGTCAAGCTGAGTGGAGGTAAAAGATAAGGCCAGTCCCCAAATACCGCTTTTTCATCCGTGCCTTTTGGCCAGTAATGTAATCCAAAATTAACACCAATGATTTGAGTCATCTCAACACACTTAGCTTGGCCTGGTGTAAGATTTTCATCCTCGATAATTGGAAAAGATTTTCCGGGACCTAAAGTGTATGGCAGGTGCTTGGCGAGTTCTGCGGCCTTGGCGGCGGCGCTTTTCGCGTCTCGCGCAAAAAGCCAGATTCTCAAAAGACAAAATTGATATTCTTCAAATTTTGGATGCTCCGGCGTCGGGTGACACCGAATTTGAGTTTCAAACATCTTGGTTGGGTTGTAGAACATGATTTAACCTTTGAGCAATTCCGCAGGATCGCCGGCGCGACGGTGAAAACCCCATTGCCGCTCCGGCATGATTTCTCGCTCTGGTGTTTCGACTTGAGCTTGCACCGGCACCGGCGGAAGTTCACGGCCTCTGCGCGGAGGCTTTTGTGCCTGCTCCAATGTGCGAACAAGCATTGTGTCAGACGGGATCACTGATTCTTTCATGGCCGTGCGGACATCTTCAGTAGAGCAATGCGCACGGCCATTGCGCTGAGCGGTGTATTGCGCGCGCTTGGCGATCGCGCCCACCGCTGCGAGATAACGGGCCGAAGCCCGCGCGTAGATCGCCAGCGCTTTTAAAACTTCCTCGCTGGCTTCCGGCAATACGGCCCGGCTGACGGCGATCAAATCCGAAGTTTCCAATTCGGTCGGCAAAAATTCGTAGTATCCGATCCGGCCAGTGAGTTGCGCGGAATTCCAGCCGGTTTTTTCGATCGCCTTTTGCGCCTGAATAAATTGCGGCGTGGCGATGGCACAGACCGGAACATTGCGATTCGCCATCGCCATCAGCCAATTGATCCGGCCCGGAAAACCGTAGCGAAGATTTCTCTGCGGCCAGAGCCTTTGCGCTTCATCCAACACCAAAAGAATATCGCCCGTCAGCAAGACGAATTCAACACGCTCGCGGATTTCGACAACCTTGTAATTAAGAAAATTTCCCAGCCCAAGGCCGCGTGCCAGCGCGCGTAAAAAAGTCGCGTCATCATTGCCGGGCGGCACTTCAATGAATCGAGCTTTGCCGGGATGCTGTTCGCACCAAACGCGAGCCGAGAACGATTTGCCCAGGCGTGGATTGCCTTCAAGCAAGGACAGGCTGCGGCTGTGAAGCGTGTAATCCAGCGCGTCGCAAACTTTTTTGCCCAGCGTCGTCACTACTGATTTGGATTTTTCCTGAATCCATTGCCGGTGATATTCGCGCAGGACATTGAGCAGATCGGAAAAATACCACGGGCCCACTTGCAAATCGCAAGCCGGATCTAGGCAGAGACGGCAAAGCATTTTTTCCAGTGAGCAAGAATTTGTTCCATCGCCATTTTCAGCAGTCAGGCGGCACAGATCGTGAAAGGTGGCCACCGGATAGGATGTCGGATGTTTTTTTGCCAATTCCGCATTGCGGGTTTTTTCAGCGGCTGCATCTTCCGCCTTCTGAATTTGTCTTTCACAGTATCGCACGTCATTGGAATTTTCGCAGCCGTCATACTGCAAAGCCATGCGCGCACGTTCAGCCAGGAGTTGATAATCGTTGTGGCGGCGCAAGATTTCCCGGTCTATTTCACCACGCAACGGATACTTCCCGCGTAACTCGCGTGGAATTTCAGGACGAATTTTTAGCACTTCATCGGTGGTATAAGTTTTCCCAACGAGCTTCCCGATTTTAACCATTGCCGGCGGGCCGAGCCGGTGAGAGAAATTTTTAATCAGATCATCTGCGACGGCTGCCAGGCCGCCGGCCTGATGCGAAAGATATTGGATGAACCAAATCAATTCACGATCCGCCTTGTCATCGAGGAGTGCGCAGCGCTTGGCCACAAGGTTGGCGATCAGGCCGCGCTCGAATTCCGGGCTGCTCGCGTAGCGTGCCTGGTGAAATACAGAATTGTCCTTTGCCGTGCGGGTGGAACTCATAGGGTTTCCTTTTCATCCAGAAAGTTAGACAAGAACCTTGCATCGTCGGGCTTCAGGTTTTCCTGCGCGCGTTCGGGCACGGCGATGCCCGTGCGCTGCGCGAAGCGTTGCGCCTGACTGCGCTGGCGTTGCCGGCGTGTCGTGTGTTCGGCCTGCTCGGTTTTCTGTGCGGTGATCTGCGCGCCAAGTTCCACCGCCTGCGCGTCGGCCAAAAGTATCCGTTGCGGCAGCGGGAATTTTGCTTTGACGACATTGAAGCGCGTCTTCATGTGCGACGCCTGGCCTTCGATCCGGGACAGTTCGCGGCCCAGTGTGCCGGATTGCGGCGCGATCAGACTTTCCAGCGCGTTCGGATTTTCGGAACGGGTAACGCAGATCGGATTTGAACGGTCGGGATTCGTGACGACGATCGTTTCAGGATTCTCCGGGTCAAACCACGCCAGGACCTCACGGCCAACCAGGTGCGCGATTTCCTGCCCGCGATAATTGAATTTCTGCTTGCCGATCTGGATCGTGACGCCGTTGAGCGTGACGCGCGCCAGGCGTTTGTCATGCGCGAGCAGGTAACGCATCGCCGCGTTAAATTGCATCGGCGGATCGGTCGGATTCAAATACGCTTCAAATGCCTTTTCGGGTGACATACCGGCAAGGATGTGTCCCTGCTGCGCTTCCGCGTTGTATTGTTTCACCAATTCGCCGATGCGATGATTCCACTGGTCAAAGGAATAAAAATATTTCGATGGATGGACTTTCCGCGCCAAGACTTCGGCCTTTTGTTTGCGCAACGATTCCGGCGCATCCTTCATTTCCATGCGCCCGCAGTAGCCTGGCTCGGCTTCCGCGATGTTCTGGAACATTCCGCCGATGCGCTCGACCGCTTTTGTGCGCGGGCGGACGGCGTGTTTGAATTGAATCCCAAACTCGCGCAAGCCCTGGCTGATTTCCGTGAAGTCAAATGGATCGGTTTTGCCCTTCAGCAGCGAGGCACTTCTCCACAAACCGAGCTCAAAATATAAAACTTCCGGCACGCCGAATTCGCCAAAGACGTGAGTGCAAAGGCTGCGGATCGTGAGTGATGAATACGATTTGCGCGGCTCCAGCGCCCAGCCCAAAATCCGCAGCGAACGGAAATCAATGAAGAGAATCACCTGCCCGCGCGTGAGTTGAAACCACCCGTTGCCGTCTGGGATATAAAAATAAGTGTTAAGCGTGAAGTCGTCACCGGAGATGCACTGCAAAGAGTAAATGCCATCGTAATTGCGCGTGACGTGGCCCTTGATTGAATCGAAGGCGCGCGGGCCGCGGTGCATCACCGTCAGAATTTCCACTTCCGGCGCGACGGAATCCATCACCGACGCCGGCACATGGGATTTGTTTTGAGACTGCCCGGCGTAGCGTTCAACCACTTCCAGCGAAAAACCTTTTCGTAACAGATCACGCCAGGCCGGAGCAATGTCTCCGCGATAATAAAACACCGAGCGATGAATCAACAGATCGCGGTCGTTTTCCGGCAACTCAAACCGCACGCCGTTTTCCGCACGGCCATCGCGCAGCGCCTTCGCGTCGCCGTTGGAATTTTTCAGCGCTTCAAGTTTCCGCTCAAATGCCTTCCTTAACGAATCCCGCGACGCGGCCAGGAATGATGCGCGGGCAAATAGAAATTGCCGCACCCGGCGCGCGGCGCACTTTTCCGATTCGCCGGCATTTACCAATGACGTGAATTTTTCCAGCGCCAAAGTCCAGATGCCGGCGCGCTCGGTTTTGTTCGGCGCGTGAGGATTGGTGCATCCGGCAATAAAACTTTCAATCTCCGCAAAATCTTCAGCCAGAGCTTTTGAGACTATCGCACTCGGCGCGTTCTTTTGCTTCAGCCGATCCGGCAAATAAATTTCGAGCCGGTTCCACTCTTCCGCGCCATTGTCCCGGCGCAAGGTCCGCATGAAAAGTTTGCGCCAGTAGCGCGCCGTGATCCGATTTCCGAAAGCACGCCGATAATCTTCTGCGCCGCGTCTTTCAAGTTCCGCCGCTGACAAATTCGGATCGTGTTGCTCAATCAGCCAGGGCTTGAGCGCGGCGCGAAGTTTTGTCGCGATCTGAATGTCAGCGTCGCAAATTTTATCCAGGGGAATGTTTGGCTGCCATTGCTTGCGCGGCATGGAAAGCAAGTCCTCAATCGTGCGGCAGCGTTGCTGCAATGCTTCGGCAGCCAGGCGTTCACGTAGTGGCGCTGGCAACTGTTTCAACGTCCATGCGGCCGTCTCATTGCCAGCGACGATCCGAATGCCAGCCGGGTGAACATCGCGTAACTGATCCCGAATTGTCGGGGGCTTGCGCCCCAGCGCGGCCGCGATTTGCGCGCATGTATAGTGCTGGATCAAGTGATCCTCCTTTTTTCAAGCAACGCGGCCAGGCTTTCGCGTGTAAAACGTGGGCTGGCATTCGGACCGTGGCCGGGCAGATTTTCGGAAACCTTTTTGATTTCACCAGCCTTATGCAAATCACGAAGCATATCAGCCCGGCAATGAAACAGACGCTGGATTTCAACCGAGCGAAGCGCTTCGCGTTTTTGCGGCAAAATTAAATTCACAACCTCCGGCAGTTTCAAATTGCGGGTTGCGCCGATTTCCTTCAGCTCACCCATTACCCGCTCGACGACGCAGTGCGCCAGAATCCGCAATTCTTTCCGAGCGCGACCCGCGCCCAAATTCCACGCCCAGGGCAATTCACCGGAATCAAGGAGCGCAGTTAATTTGGGCCGTTGAATGTCCAGGCATTCTTCAACCGTGGCCGGATGCCACAAAGGGCGACGCAGCAAATTGACTTTGATCGTGGCAATGAGGGCGGCGGGATTCATGCCGTTTTTAATTTGATGAATCTGAATTTAGGCGGCACGGCCAGTTCCGCTGTCAGCGTGCCCGTGCATGGCAACTTCACAAACAGACGGCGGCCGTCTTCGGAAACGTAGCAGCGCGCCCGGACCGAACTTACCCGGCCGATGCCGGCGAATCGTGCCGGCGCTCTGCCGTAGCGTTGCACATGGGCGGCGAGCAATGGCGGGCACCCCGGATCAAAATTAGCGAATTGCACCCATGCCGCACGCGGGCTGTTTTTTTCCACTAACAACAATTCCAGCGCGCGCACAGCCTTGGTCGAAAGCCGGATTTTGGTGAACGGTGAGCGTCGCCCGCACTTGAATGTCCTCGGCTCAAGGGCGCTCAAGCCACGCGCATTAAATTTTTTCCTCCAGCGCCACAAGGTTGGAACTGATAAGCCAACCAAGGCCGCCGCCTTCGCCGCACTGCGATTTCTTTTCAGGCGCTCAAACCGTCGCAGCGTTTCATGCCGTCTCTGCGCCACGGTCTGCGCCCGATTTTTCGGTGAATTGTTTTGCAAGATTTTTTTCATCGTTTCAAAAATCCCACTGGAAAAGAATCAGCCGGCAACGCGAGGGGTCCAATCCCGCGAAGCCGGCCGTCGTTGACTGCGGCGAGCGACACGGTGTGCCTTCCTCCGATGTGTTCAACGAAAAGTATTTTTGGTTTTGGACCCATTTTTTTAATCATTTTCTAACGACCGCCTGGAACGGTTTAAATCTGTGAAATGAGCCAATACAGAGGACGTCCCGAAAATTAGCCGAAAGCCGCCCCAACACGCTGCAATGCGCTGCAGTAACCATCTTGGCAAAACGTCTAAATAAATTGGCGACGACGTTCATGAGGGGATGCCGATCATGGTTTTATTTTTTTGGGCGATATTAACAACCAGGTGCTCGCCTTCAGGACTTTTCAGGAAATCTCGCGGGTGAGGACGCTCATCGTAAAAATGCGCGTTGAGCGTGTGTCCCTTGACAGTGACGGGACCACCACTACCACCACCATTCGCCAGGCGTGAAGTTTGTTCGGCAGGAATGATGGTGCCGTGACTCTGAGGCA
>JBEKZT010000049.1:0-12097 GCA_049509595.1 Verrucomicrobiota bacterium | reverse complement strand
CGTCCTTCGGCGGAGCAACGGCTCACACAGGAAGTAGTTTCCAGCAACATCCGTTCATTGATGGCAGATCACATGCTCGACGTGGTGTCCACCGACCAGCACACCGTCAAGCCGTGGTTCAATGGCAAGCTCGACTTCTCGCCGCCGGTCAAGGATTTGGCGGCGCAGGAATTTCCCCTCATCGGCGGCAGACTGGATTACATCGGCGGACGCAGCGTGGCCGCGCTGGTTTTTCATCGCAACAAACACGTCATCAATCTTTTCATCTGGCCCGCAAACGAAAAGGACTCCAAACCCACCCCGTCTGCGTCCATCCAAGGCTACAATGTGATCCACTGGTCAGAAGCAGAAATGACGTTTTGGGCGGCTTCAGATTTGAACGAAAAAGAACTGATGGAATTCGCTCAAGACTTTGCCGCAGGTGAAACGCTCAAGCCTTAAAAAATTTGCCGCAATCTTTTGTTTTCGAATCAGCCGCCTTTTACTTGAAAGATATCGGAACGGTCTTCAAAAATTCACACGCGGTGCGTCCAGGCGGACTTTGTTTGATGCTGACCAAATTGGCAGTTGCGTCTTGCCTGAAAATTTCGGAAATTGAAAATCGTATGGATGAGTAGGAACAGAAATTTTTAACATTTATGAACAAATATAAAAATAAAACCGGGGCAATTTTTGGGGACAATTGGGGACAAAAATATTGTGGATGGATGTGGAAATCTTCGTTTCGGAGCAATTTTCAAAAAATGCGAAACACGCAAAATAGCGTTTATTTGTAATGTTTTTCCGCATCTATGCGAAAATAAGCGAAACCAATTTCGATGTTTCGACCCCCTCCGTCGGCACCATCCATGACAACCGAGGGTGCCATTTCTTGCGCGTTTTGCGCTGATAACGTATGAGATTTTTTTTAAGTCTGCTGTTGGCGGGGGTTCTCGCATCCGGTTGCCGCACGCCTAAATCGTCCGCCAACACACATTCAAACGCGCAGGCCAAAGCAATCCTGAAATATTTTCAAAGTCTCGAAGGTCGCACGAACAAATGTTTGTTGTCCGGCCAATTTTCCAATTTCGGAGGCGGAGCAAATTTGCATTTGGTAAATTCGATTCACGACAAGACCGGCCACTGGCCGGCCATTTTGGGCGTTGATTATTCCGGACGCGGCGGCGTTGCTCCCAACGCGCCAAACAAGGCCGCCATTGAATATTGGAAACAGGGCGGCCTGGTCACAGTGAGCACGCATCTTTATGATCCTGCCAGGACGAATGTGAATGTGATGGGCGGGCTGCGCGACAGGGACGTTGACCTCAACACCTTACTGGATCCCAAAACCGAAACGCACGCCCGTTGGATGCGCGAGCTTGATCAAATTGCCGCCGGCTTGCAACAGCTCGATGACGCCGGGGTTGTGGTTTTGTGGCGCCCGTTCCACGAAATGAACGGCGACTGGTTTTGGTGGGACGGCAAAGACCCACAGACGTTTATCAAACTCTGGAGGCAGATGTTCGACTATTTCACAAAGACAAAGAAACTTAACAATCTACTTTGGGTTTATGCACCCAATCATGGCACCAACACCGCCGTGTATTATCCCGGCGACCATTATGTAGATTTGGTCGGTCTCGACGCATACACCGACTTCGTTGACACAAACCACATCAAAGGCTACGCCGAAGTGGCGCGGCTGCCAAAGCCGTTCGGCTTCACCGAATTCGGCCCGCACGGGCCAAGCAATCCGCCGGGGGACTACGATTACCTCCGTTTTCTTGACGGCGTGCGGCAGAATTTTCCCCGAACAGTGTTTTTTATGAGTTGGAACGCGAGGTGGAGTCTGGCCTCGAATACCAACACAATGGAATTGCTGAACGACCCGTTGATCGTCAATCGCGAAGACTTGCCGAAATAACTGGTTGGCAACCGCCGATAAAACCCAACGCGCATGGCTTTCAAACATTTTCCAAAACAAACGCAGGGTGTTCAATTACTCCAGCGTTCGCTGGCGCGCGGGCGGCTCGGCCACGCTTATTTGTTCGCCGGCGAGCAACTTGAAGAATTGGAATCGCTCGCGCGAATGCTGGCGAAAACGTTGAACTGCCAAAAGCCGGTCAAAATCGGCGGCGTGCGAACGGATTGTTGTGACGAATGTGTGAGTTGTCAAAAAATTGACAATGAAACTTACGCCGACGTGCATTGGGCGCGGCCTGAATCCAAATCGCGCGTCGTTACCATCGAGCAAATGCGCGAATTAATGCGTGAGATCCAACTCAAACCGACCGAGGCTGAATATAAAGTAACAGTCATCGTCGCCGCAGATCGGTTGAATACGCAAGCGGCTAACGCTTTTCTCAAAACGCTCGAAGAGCCGCCGGCAAATTCCATCTTGGTTTTGCTCTCGACCGAACCGCAACGGATTTTGGAGACGATTTTATCGCGTTGTCTGCGTTTGAATTTTTCCAGCGAAGGTGCGCGGCAACTGAATGAATCGGAAACCGAATGGCTCACGCAGTTCGGCACCGTGGCGGCCAATGAACCAAAAAGCCTGTTTGGCCGTTATCGCCTGCTCGACGCGCTGCTCCGGAAACTCGGCGAAATCCGTTCGCGCGTGGATGAAAACCTGAGTGCACGTTCGCCGCTTGAAAAATATGACGACGTGGAAAAAGATTTGCGCGAAAGGTGGGAAGACGAACTTGCCGCAGCCGTCGAAGCCGAGTATCGCCGCCAGCGCGCCGATTTGCTTTTGCTCGTGCAATGGTGGCTGCGCGATGTCTGGCTGCAAACGCTTGATGCCGACAGAAAGTTGCTGAATTTTCCACAAGTTGCCGGTGCTGAGGCTGTCGCGCAAAAAATCACGCCGCGTCAGGCACTGGAAAATTTACAGACGTTGGAACAAACGCAGCGTCTGCTGCATACCAATGTGCAGGAAGCGCTCGCGCTGGAAGTCGGCTTGCTGAAACTGAATCTTTAAAAACGCCGGCGAAACTCAAATGAATTCGTTGATGAGATTTTCCAGAAATTCCTGACGGCCGCTGACGTTTGGCGCGATTTCACCCTTTTTAAGCATGTAAGTTTCGAGTTCGGCAAAATCAGTTTTGCCGGATTCGATTTTTTTGCCGATGCCCGAATTCCAGGACGCATAACGTTCCTGCACAAATTTTTCGAGCCGCCCGTCGGCGCGAATCGCGGCGGCAATTTTTAATCCGCGCGCAAAAGCGTCCATGCCGCCGATGTGCGCATGAAACAAATCAATCGGCTCGAAACTCTCGCGGCGGACCTTGGCGTCGAAGTTTACGCCGCCGGTTTTGAGTCCACCATATTTCAAAATCGTGAGCATGGTGTGAGTCGTCAAATAAATGCTCGTCGGAAATTGGTCGGTATCCCAGCCGAGCAATTCGTCGCCCGTGTTGGCGTCAATCGAGCCGAGCGCACCCGCCGCGCCAGTGACTTCGAGTTCGTGCTGCATCGAATGTCCGGCGAGCGTGGCGTGGTTGGTTTCAATGTTCAGTTTAAAATCCTTGAGCAAATCATATTCACGCAAAAAGTTCAGGCACGCGGCGGCGTCGGAATCGTATTGATGTTTCGTCGGCTCCTTCGGTTTGGGCTCGATGTAAAACTGGCCTTTGAAACCGATTTTCTTTTTGTAATCCACGGCCAGGTGCAGAAGTTTTGCGAGATGCTCCAATTCCCGTTTCATGTCCGTGTTTAATAAAGTGGAATAGCCTTCGCGCCCGCCCCAAAAAGTATAGCCTGCGCCGCCAAGTTCATGCGTGACTTCGAGCGCCTTTTTTATTTGCGCGGCGGCAAAGGCAAAAACATCCGCGTTGCAACTGGTGCCGGCACCATGAACAAAACGCGGGTTGGAAAACAAATTCGCCGTTCCCCAGAGCAGTTTAATACCCGTGCGCCGTTGCTCTTCCTTCAAAACTTTCACGACGGTATCAAGATTTTTATTTGTTTCGCCCAACGTTTTGCCTTCAGGCGCAACGTCGCGGTCATGAAAGGCGTAAAATGGCGCGCCGAGTTTTTCTATGAATTCGAAGGCCGCGCGCACACGATTTTGCGCGTTTTCGAGCGAATTACTTCCATCATCCCACGGACGAATGGCAGTGCCAACGCCAAATGGATCGGAGCCGGTGCCGCGGAAGGTATGCCAATAAACGACGGAGAAGCGCAAATGTTCCTTCAATGTTTTTCCCTCAACGCGCTCGTCGGGGTTGTAGTGTTTGAAAGCCAGTGGATTTTTGGATTTAGGCCCTTCGTATTTAATGGCCGAAATGTTGTTAAACGCAGTTCGCATAAGAGTTTGTGGCGGGAATTTTGCCGGTTTTACTTCCAATGGCAATCCGCTTCTGAAAAAAAACTCGATCAGCAAATTTTAGATTGCTTTTGTCAAAAAATTTATTGATCGCTTAATTTCTCGGCGACTCTGATTGGTTCATTCGGTTGTCCAGTCTTCAATTTCCAAAAAACCGTGCAATTGGCGGATGCGCGTGGGATGCCGCATTTTGCGGAGCGCCTTGGTTTCGATTTGGCGGATTCGTTCGCGCGTGACTTTGAATTGCTGGCCGACCTCTTCGAGCGTGCGTGCGTAGCCGTCGCCAAGGCCGAAACGAAGTTCCAAAACTTTCCGTTCGCGGTCAGTCAAGCTGCAAAGCACGTCGCCCAGTTTGTCCTTGAGCAGACTAAAACTCGTGATGTCCAGCGGGCTTTCCGCCGCTTTGTCCTCGAGGAAGTCGCCGAAATTCGCATCTTCGCCGTCGCCGACAGGTGATTGCAGCGAAATCGGCTGCTGTGCCATTTTGAGCACAGCACGGATGCGATCCACGGGCATCTGCATTTCGTCGGCGATTTCATCAGCCGTCGGCTCGCGCCCAAAATCTTGAAGCAACTGCTTCTGCATGCGCATCAACTTGTTGATGATTTCGATCATATGCACCGGAATGCGAATCGTGCGCGCCTGATCGGCGATGCTGCGCGTGATGGCCTGGCGAATCCACCAGGTGGCATAAGTCGAAAATTTGTAGCCACGGCGATATTCGAATTTTTCCACGGCTTTCATCAAGCCCATGTTGCCTTCCTGAATCAAATCGAGGAACGACAGGCCGCGATTTGTATATTTTTTGGCAATGGAGATCACAAGACGCAAATTGGCCTCGACCATTTCGGTCTTGGCCTGAAGTGCCTTGATGGAAAACTCGCGTAATTGGTCGAATGCCTTGAGATAATTCCCGCAGGACATACGAACAAATTCCTCCAGCGCCTTGATTTTTTGCCGCTCGGCCTCGACGAGATGTTGCTGCGCCGAGGATTCGCGTTGAGCTTCGGCATCGGCGAGCGCGTGCAAGCTGTATTGAATTTTGTCGTGAATGTTTTCGGCGACCAGAGCCATTTCCTCAATAACCTTGTGCTTGTAGAAAAATTTCGGAAAGGACTTTTGAAGTTTTTGGTCCAGCTGCTTGAACGCCGCTTGCGCGCGATTGCCTTGTGCCTTGGTCGGTGCCGATTTCCATTCGGAAAACTTTCGGTCAACTGCCGAATCAATTTTCCGGACCTGGTGGATGAGTCGGCGCAACGCGCGCAAATGCGTGTCACGGCCGTCAGTTTTTTTATCAAGGATGACTCGGTCAAAACGCTCCTTGGGCGGGTCGGAAACCAATTTTTCCGCCAGCGCAATATGCTCTTTGCCGGCAAAGCCCAAGCCGTAAATAATTTTGCCGATTTCATTTTCGGCGGCCTCGATGCGCTTGGAAATCTCCACTTCCTGCTCGCGTGTCAACAACGCGACTTGCCCCATCTGTTTGAGATACATCCGCACCGGATCATCGAGAACGTCGAGCCGCGAATTTCCCTCTTCCTCATCCGAATCCTGCGGCTTGACACGATCCACTTCCGCCTGATCAACAATTTCGATCTCGAGACTGCGCAGCTTTACGTAGAGGTCGTCCAATTCATCCGGTCCGGCATTCGGCAAAGCGTCGGTGATGTCGTTGTAACTCAAATGCCCTTGTTCCTGTGCGAGGCGGACCAGCTCTTTGATCTTTTCCGAAAGCTCGGAACCCGTTGTGGACGGTAAAGCTCTGATTGACACATTGACCGCGCTGGATTCTCTGCCCGCAGGAGTTACGGCGGCGCGCTTTCCTTTTTTCAAGGAAAAATCCACCTCACTTTTGCGAACTTTCGACATACGCGTTCAGGGCTTTTTGGGTAAATGAATTAAAACTGATGGAATATGAAAATCCATTTCAACTTCGTCAAGCAGGGAAAATTTCATTTTTTAAAATTATCATGCGTCGCGATGTAAATTTCGCGCGTTTTGAACTGTTCCAGAATAATGTTCGCCGTGCGTTCCACCGCGCCAAGGTTTTCGCGGACCATCTGCAATGCATTGCGCCCCAAAAGGGCACGACGATTTTCATCGGCGAGCAATTCAGCGACGGCCTTTTCCAACTCCTCGGGATTGCGCACCTGAACCGCGCCGCCTTGCGCGACAAAATTCCGTGCGATGTCGGAAAAATTCTGCATGTTCGGTCCAAAAATCATTGCCTTGCCCAATGCACCTGGTTCGATCGGGCTCTGTCCGCCAATGGCCGTCAAACTTTTGCCGACGAACACAACCGTCGCGTGTTCATAAAAAAAGCGCAGCTCGCCCGTCGTGTTCACGAGCAGGCATTCGACTTCACTGTTGCGGTTTTGCATATTGACGGAAATTTGATTGCGGTAAATGAATTTCACGCCGTGCGATTTCAATTCACGTCCAACTTCCTTGCAGCGCTCAAAATGCCGTGGCACCAAAATCAAAAACAATTTCGGAAACTGTATGCGCAATCGCCGCGCAGTTTCAGCCAGAATAACCTCCTCGCCTGCGTGCGTGCTGCCGCCGAGCAAAATTGGCGCGTCCGCCGGCACGCCAAGTTGACGCAGCACTGCCTGAACGTCGAACGTATGGCGCTCACTCAATTTCGCCGCGTCAAATTTCAGATTGCCAACGACGTGAACGGCTTCCGACCGGCAGCCAACGTCGCGCAAGCGCGCCGCATCATTTTCATTCTGAGCACCCACGCCGTCGAACGCGGCGAAAAGCGGCTTGAATAAAAAACTAAAGAGTTTGTAGCGATGATATGATCGATCCGACAGCCGCGCATTGGCCAGAAATAACGGAACATTGAGACGGTTTGCCCGCCAGATGAAATTCGGCCAAATCTCCGCTTCGACAAGCACTATGGCCTTGGGGTTGATGTTTCCCATTGCGCGCACGACGCATTTTTTCCGGTCAATCGGATAATAAATTTTTGTAATGCGCATCGGCAATCGTCGGCGAAGCTCAGCCATGCCAGTCGTCGTTGTGGTTGAAACGACAATTTTGATATTCGGCAGGCGCGGTTCCAATGCGGCAATAAGTTGCGTGCATAAATTGACTTCACCGACGCTGACGGCGTGAATCCAGATCGTATCACGGTTCGTAAGCGCTTGCTTGAGTTTCGCGTCGTAGCGGCCAAAACGCTGCCAAAAATCCCGCTGCCAGTCACCGCGCCGGCTCATCCGCATGAAATAATACGGCGACGCCAAAACAAAAAAAACCGTGAACAGAATATTATAAGCCGTTCTCACTCTGAATCCCAATCAAACAGTCTTTCAATTTTCACCATTTAGATGTCGTACGCAAAGAAAAAGTTCCAAAAATGTAACTTTTCGACAAAGAGCGTTTGACGGTTTGAAACATCGCTGCGACTTTGTTTTCGCTTGGCGCAAAACGAACCCTCGTCAGCGGCAGGCAAATTGTTCGCTGACATCACAAAAACTCCCGCCGTGCAATCCCTCGCGCGGCGATTGGAGAATGGCGGAGCGTTGCCTTGCGCCGGAGTTTGTGTGTCTGCACAGCCATTTTTTGCCGCGCTGCTGCAAACTATTTTTCCAACGCGACCAGTCGTCATCGTCACGCCCGACCTCAAGACGCAGGAAAATTTCCAGCAGGATTTAGAAACGTGGCTCGGCTCGTTAACACTGTTTTATCCGCCTTGGGAAATTTTTCCGCACGAAAACAGACTCCCGCACGCTGATGTCATCAGCGACCGATTGCAAACGCTCGTCGCACTTTCGGAAAAATCCGCAATCCGCAATCCGCAATCCGCAATCGTTGTTACGAGCGTGACCGCTTTGCTGCAAAAAACTTTTCTGCCCGGCGAAATCCAAAAACGCACGCGCGAGTTAAAACGCGGCGACAAAATCGCGCCGCTCGATTTAATTGAATGGCTCGAAGAACAAGGCTACGAGCCGGAAGCGCAAGTTTCGCAGAAAGGCGAAATCGCCGTGCGCGGCGGCATTCTCGATGTTTTTCCGCCCACGAGTCCGTGGCCGGTGCGCTTGGAATTTTTCGGCGACGAACTGGAATCGTTGCGCGAATTTGATCCGCTCACGCAAGTTTCGCGCGGGGAAATTTCTGAAATCACTTTGCCACCGGCGGGCGAGTTGGGGATTTTGAAGTCCAAAGTCCAAAGTCCAAAGTCCATTGCCCCCGAATTTGCCACCTTGCTGGATTATTTGCCGCGCGAAACGATTTTTATTTTGTGCGAACCGGAGCAACTTTCCATTCGCGCCGACGAATACGAATCGCAGATTCCTGCCGACGATCCATTTTTCATTTCCTGGCCGGATTTCCTGGCGGAATTGAAACGACGCAACTTTGCTTCAATTGAACTTTTTGAAGACTCGGAAACTGGCGAAGCCAATGCGCAATCCCAAATCCGCAATCCGCAATTTAATTCGCTCGATGCGTTTCGTCCGCTGGCCGAGCGCGCGCCAGAACCGCAGATTGCCGAGGCGCAACGACGCGAATTTTTCCAGCAGCTTCACCGCTGGCTGCGGCAGGATTATGCCGTTCATGTTTTCTGCAACAACGACGGCGAACGGCAGCGGTTTGAGGAAATTTGGAAAGAACATGGTTTTGGTTTTGAAAATAATTTGGTGATTCAAATCGGCTCGCTTGCTCGTGGATTTATTTGTGACGAGGCAAAACTTGTCGTCGTGACCGATGCGGAAATTTTTGGACGCTACAAAATTCAACGTCCGCGTCGCCAGAAATCTTCGCACGCATTGGCCACGCGTTCCGCGCTCGACATTGATTTCACCGATCTGGAAGAAAGTGATTATGTCGTCCATCTGCAACATGGCATTGGGCGTTATCTGGGATTGAAAACGATGCCGATTGGCAACAGCCGTCATCCCTCAACTCTCAACCCTCAACTCTCAACTTACACCGAATGCCTCGTCATCGAATACGCGCCGGCGAATTCGGGCGATGAAGCGCCGAAACTTTACGTTCCTGTCACCGAGGCGCATCTCGTCAGCAAATATGTCGGCGTGGGCCGGGCGCATCCGCCGCTCAACACGCTCGGCGGCACACGCTGGCATAAGGCCAAGGAGCAAACCGAAAAAGCCGTGCGCGATGTTGCGTCGGAAATGTTGCGCATCCAGGCCGTGCGCGAAACGCAGGCCGGCCACGCGTTTCCGCTGGACGCGAACTGGCAACGCGAATTTGAAAGCGCGTTCATCTACGAGGAAACCGCCGATCAAGTCCGCGCGATTGCGGAAACCAAATCCGACATGGAGCGCGCCAAGCCGATGGACCGTTTGATTTGCGGCGACGTTGGTTTTGGCAAAACCGAAGTCGCGATTCGCGCCGCGTTCAAGGCCGTGATGGGCGGAAAACAAGTTGCGATTCTCGTGCCGACGACCGTTCTCGCGCAGCAGCATTTCAACACGTTCCGCGAACGCATGGCGGATTATCCGATTCGCGTCGAGCTGCTCTCGCGTTATCGCACGCCGCGCGAGCAAAATCTCGTCGTCAAAAATCTCGCGGCGGGCGCGGTGGACATCGTCATCGGCACGCATCGCATCGTGCAGGACGACATTGTTTTCAAAGACCTCGGCCTCGTGGTGATTGACGAGGAACAACGCTTCGGCGTGCTGCACAAGGAAAAATTCAAGCGCCTGCGCACGCTCGTGGACGTCCTGACGTTGAGCGCCACGCCGATCCCGCGCACGCTTTACCTCGCGCTCACCGGCGCGCGCGACATGAGCACCATCCAGACGCCGCCGCACGATCGTTTGCCCGTCGAGACTATCGTCACGCAATTCGACGAACGCACCATCCGCGACGCCATCCACCGCGAACTTGCGCGCGGCGGACAGGTTTTTTTCCTGCACAACCGCGTGATGACGATTCACGACATGGCCGACCGCTTGAAAAAACTTTGTCCCAACGCGCGGCTCGTCATCGGCCACGGCCAGATGAACGCGGACGATTTGGAAGAAGTGATGACGAAATTCGTCAACGGCGAGGCCGATGTTTTGCTTTCGACGACGATCATTGAAAGTGGTTTGGACATTCCAAATGCAAACACCATCATCATTGACCGCCCCGACCGCTTCGGCTTGAGCGACCTTTACCAGTTGCGCGGGCGCGTCGGGCGTTACAAGCATCAGGCCTACGCGTATCTGCTGCTGCCGCGCCACGCGAGCCTGCTCACCGACGTGCGCAAACGCATCAGCGCCATGAAACAATACTCCACACTCGGCAGCGGGTTCAAGATTGCCATGCGCGATCTGGAAATTCGCGGCGCGGGAAATCTGCTCGGCTCGGAACAAAGCGGCCACATCACCGCCGTCGGGTTTGAACTCTACTGCCAGTTGCTCAAGCAAAGCGTCTCGTCGCTGAAAGGTGAAAAAGTGAAACCGCGCGTCGAAGTCCGCATCACGCTGGATTTTTTGGAGATGAATGCTAGCAGCGCAAGTAGTCGGTGGGGCGAGGCTACTGACGAGCCGGGCGTCGCAGGTTCAAGCGGCTCGCGGGGACGCTCGCCCCACCATTCTGGTTTGCCCCACAACTACGTCACCGAACCGCAACACCGCATTGAAATCTACCGCAAGCTCGCGCAGGCCACGGACAAATCCGCGCTGGAAAATTTGTCGAAGGAATTGCGCGACCGTTTCGGCCCGCTGCCGCCGCCTGTGGAATTGCTGCTGGCCGTCGGACAAATTAAAAATCACGCGCCACAACGATTTCATCACGCTCGGCGGTAAATTCCCGCGCCTCACCAAAAAAGAAGCCAAGGCGCGGCTCAAGGAAATCAAACGCTTGCTGCTGGCGATTTAATCTTTCAAGGCTTTCTCAAACCGGCTGGTCAATTTAGTTAAAGAAATTCCCAAAGCCTGACAAACTTCATGTAATTCAACCAAATCCAATCGTCTCTCGCCGCTTTCATATTTTGAAACGAACGATTGTGGACGCCGCAACTTTTTCGCCAGTTCAACTTGAGACAATTCGGCGTCAAGACGCGCTTGGCGCAAAACTTCCTGTAGCTTTTCTTGCCCAAAGCTGAAAATGGATTTCGGCATCGGGCATAAGAAATATATCCAGTTGACGAATATCCCAAAATAGGATAACTGGTTTTATTGCGCATAAAGAACCGGATTCACAGACCAAAAACAGAAAGGAAACAAAATGATAATACTGCTCATCGTGATCGGCACAAGCATCTGGGTATTTTTCGATGCGAAAAGTATTGGCATCAAAAAATCTAACGAGAAGGCACAAACCGGAAAGGTGCAGACTGATATGGGACCGACCGGTTGGGCAATTTGCTGCTTACTTCTCTGGATTATCGCATTTCCGATATATCTATTTAAGCGTCCTGGCTATAAGAAACGGTTCCAAGTTGCTGGCGTCTCTACGTCTGCGATTCCAGTCCCCGTTACTACAAGCTCACAGTCGCAGGATTTTGACCAGCAGTTACGGCGGCTCTCGAAACTAAAAGAGGACGGGATTATTTCAACAGAAGAGTTTGATCAAAAGAAGAAATCGTTGCTGGGTCTTTGAGTTTATGAGCGGCAGCGATCTACTAACAATAGTTCTTCTTGTCTTCTGCGGCCTATTGGCGTTAGTGGTGTATTTTCTTCCCACGATAATTGCCTTGTGGCGCAAGCATCATTACAAGTGGGTAATTTTTGCGATAAATTTATTCGTTGGCGTTACAGGCGTTGGCTATCTTGTGGCTCTCATTTGGGCTGCGTGGCCTAGGCAGACTGCTGTATTTGATGTTATAGC
>JBEKZT010000048.1:0-11256 GCA_049509595.1 Verrucomicrobiota bacterium | reverse complement strand
TGGCTACAGCAAGAAATTGGAAAATCTCAAACACGCCGTCGCGCTGTTCGCGTGGCACTTTAATTATGTTCGCCCGCATTCAGCGCATGGCTTAACGCCAGCGCAATCGGCCAAACTTACGGAAAACCCGATGACTATTGAGGATTTGCTAGGTTGCACAATCTAATCCTACATGACCCAGTTTGGCTAAACAAGTTCCAACTCATTTATTTTCAGCATGTTATTTTAGTTGCAGGCTTGGCCGCAAAGTTTTAACCTAATCGTCACAGAATTTAAACTATGTCGAACGCTGCAAAAGAATCATCGTCGGCGAACGATTTACTGAAGAACTCCTCGCTGTATCGCGAGTTTCAGGCCGAACGGGAGGAAATTCTACGGCACAAGTGGATTGAATCGGAAAAGGCCGGTCGTGATATCGGTTTCGAGCAGGCGCTGACGGATTGGATCATCAAGCACCGCTCAGGGTGGCGCAAAAACCGCCAGGCTGCCGCCTCAAGCTAAACAATTTATTCCTTTAACGCCGCCCTGCGAGGTGGCGAAGGAAAATATGAACGTCAAACGCGCAACGCGAATCGACTCCGCCCGGCGGAGTGTTTTGCGATTTTTTTATGCCTGAAACCAATGTGATTCTCGACGCGAACGCGATTGGCCGCGCGCTCACGCGCATTGCGCACGAAATTGCCGAACGCAATGAGAACTACGCGGAAGTCGTGCTCATCGGAATTCCCGAAGGCGGCGTGCCGCTGGCGCAACGGCTTGGGAAAATCTTGTCGGAAATCTGGAAACACCCCGTGCCGATCGGCAGCCTCGACGTTTCGATGCACCGCGATGATTTGGATCAGCGTGCCGCGCCGAAAATTCATCCGACCGTCATGCCGTTTGATGTGAACGGAAAAACCGTCGTGCTGGTGGATGACGTTTTGTTCAGCGGTCGCACGACACGAGCAGCGATGGACGCGTTGAATGATTTTGGCCGCCCCAAAAAAATCCAATTGGCCGTGCTGGTTGATCGCGGCCATCGCGATTTGCCCATCAAGGCGGATTTCGTCGGCAAAAACGTTCCTACGGCCGTGAATGAAAAAGTCCACGTTCGCATCGGCGAAAAAGACGAAGTAATTTTGGAACGAAAATGAGTTGGACAAAAAAACATCTACTCGACATCGAATCGCTCACGGCGGGCGAAATTATAACTGTGCTAGACACCGCGCGGGCGTTCAAAGCTGTTGGCGAACGTGCGATCAAAAAAGTTCCGGCATTGCGCGGCAAGACAGTTGTTAATTTGTTCATCGAACCGTCCACGCGCACACGCATCAGTTTTGAGCTGGCGGAACAGCGATTGACTGCCGACGTCATCAATTTTTCCGCCGACGCCTCATCGTTCAAAAAGGGCGAGACGCTCAAGGACACCGCGCGCAATCTCGAGGCGCTCAACGCGGATTTCATCGTCATCCGCCACAGCGCGAGTGGCGCACCGCATTTTCTGTCGCGCGTCGTCAACGCCAGCATCATCAACGCAGGCGACGGCGCGCATGAACATCCGACGCAGGCGTTGCTCGACGCGTTCACAATTCGCGAGCGCAAAGGGAAAATCACCGGGCTAAACGTGACGATCCTGGGCGACATTCTTTACAGCCGTGTCGCGCGCTCGAACATCTGGGCGCTGACAAAACTCGGCGCGAAGGTGACGCTTTGCGGGCCGTCCACGCTCGTGCCAAAAACTTTTGAGCAGATGGGTTGTCGTGTGACGCACAATGTTGACGAGGCGATTCGTGATGCGGACATCATTCATTTGCTACGCATTCAGCACGAACGCCAGCGCAAGACGATGTTTCCGAGCATCGGCGAATACACGAACTTTTTCGGCCTGAACAAAGCACGGCTTGCCAAAACGAAGCCCGACGCGCTCATCATGCATCCCGGTCCGGTTAATCGCGGCGTGGAAATTGACAGCGAAATCGCCGATTGCGAACGCTCGTTAATTCTGGAGCAGGTGACCAACGGCCTCGCCGTGCGCATGGCGGTTTTGTTTTTGTTGAACGGTGGCAAAGGTCCACAAGAAATTGCGGGGAGTTAAAATAGCCAGTTGTGCGGAGGAAAATCCTTTGCGCAATCATAAGCGGCGAAAAGGCTAGACTTGCAACAATTTGATTTGTTCGCTGTCTTTGGCGACGGATTCGCCGAGTGTTTGCGCCTGACGTTTGCGGCGTTCAATGATGTGCTTGTCCAAAATCAGATCGTAAGGCACGGGATAATTTCCATCATAGCACGCCATGCAAAAAGATTCTTTCGGCAAGCCAGTTGCCTTGACCATGCCATCCTCTGAAAGGTAATGCAGCGAGTCGGCGTTCAGATAGCGGCGGATTTCATCGGTGCTGTGATTCGCCGCCATCAATTTGCTGCGGTCGGGAAAATCAATTCCATAAACGCACGGATTCATGTGCGGCGGACAACTCACCATGACGTGGACCTCTTTTGCGCCGGCTTCCTTGAGGGTTTTGACGCGCGCTTTGCAGGTCGTGCCGCGCACAATCGAATCGTCCACAATGACGACGCGTTTGTCTTTTACAAGCGACTCGATCAGATTCAATTTTACGCGCACGTCGAAATCGCGAATCAATTGCGTCGGCTGCAAAAAACTACGTCCGACATAGTGATTGCGGATGAACGCCATCTCGAACGGAATGCCGGATTCCTCGGAATAGCCGAGCCCTGCGCACACGCCGCTGTCAGGCACAGGCACGACCAAATCCGCCACGACGGGTTTTTCGCGCGCGAGCTGGCGTCCCATTTCCTTGCGAACGTCATAAACACTGCGACCCGAAATCGTGCTGTCCGGCCGTGCAAAATAAACATATTCAAAAATGCAAAGCGCGCGCCGCGTATGTTCGGGAAACGCCTGAACGCTGACCAAACCCTTTTCGTTGATGATGACAATTTCACCCGGTGCCACGTCGCGGACGAATTCGGCATGAATTTGATCGAATGCAACTGATTCACTGGCGAGCACCCATGCGCCGTTTGCCGTGCGGCCAATCGAAAGCGGGCGAAAGCCGAACGGGTCGCGCGCGCCGATCAATTCCTTTTCCGTCATGATGACGAGTGAATAGGCGCCCTCGATGCGGCGGAGCGTTTGCACGAGTGTGTTTTCCATGCCGTTGAGCGACGGTTGCGCGAACATCATGATGATGATTTCGCTGTCCACGCTCGTTTGAAAAACCAGCCCATGATTTTCCAGTTCATCGCGAAGTTCCGCCGCGTTCGTCAGATTTCCGTTGTGCGCGACGGCAATTTGCCCGCGCGTGCAATCCACCGTGAGCGGCTGCGCGTTGCGGAGATTGGAAGTGCCGGTGGTCGAGTAACGCGTGTGGCCGACGGCCATGTTGCCGACGAGGTCGTGCAGAATTTTCGGATTAAAAATCTGCGAGACCAGGCCCATGCCGTGATGCTTGAAAAATTTCCCGTCATGGCAGGTGACGATGCCCGCGCTTTCCTGTCCGCGATGCTGGAGCGCGTAAAGTCCGTAGTAGGCGAGCTCGGCGGCGTTTGGATGGCCGAAAATGCCGAAGACTCCGCAGTAATGTTTTGGATAGTCAGGTTGGGTTTGCATCGCGCGCGTCGCTGAATTTTTGCAGACGCGGGCGGAATGCGCAAGCCGGAATGGAAACGGGCGGTGTCTTAATTTGGAATCATTTCTTGTTTACGAAAGATAAGCCCAAATCACCAAGCCAAGCAGCAAAAGAAGTATTACAATCTTGAACCAGTTTTTTTGATTTTTCGCTACTTGTTATCAAGGAATACAAATAAAGGATGGCAATAATTCCAAAGCCAATTTGCTTTCCTATCCAGATTTGTTTTGAAAGCGGCATAGTTGGCGGCAATGCTGCAAAAATCTGATGAACGGAGAATGCCAACATATATCATCCTATCTTTTTTGAATCGTTCACAGTTACCGCATTCAAATACGGCTTCAATTTGTCCGCCAGTTCTTCCGGCAGGCGTTTTGGTTTTTCGTCAACGCCGGTGCAGACGTGGAACGTTTCCGCTTCGAGAATCAGTTTTCCGTTTTGATTCAAAATGCGGTGGCCGAAATTCAGGCGCACTTTTTCAACGGCCGTCACCCAGACTTCAATCGCCAGCAAATCGTCGTAGCGCGCGGGAAATTTGTAGCGCATCCGCGCCTCGATGACGGGAAAAATCAGGTCGTTTTCCTGCCAGCGCAAAACCGTCGAGCCGAGCGAGCGGATGAATTCGCCGCGCGCGGCTTCGAGCAGGTCGAGATAGCGTGAGTGATAAACGTGGTTGCCGACGGTGCATTCGGCGTAGGTGACGCGGTGCGTGTGGCGGAACGGATTTACCATGCGCGCAGCGTAGAGTCGTGCGTAAAAAGTTCAACGCTGAAATCCAGCTTTAGTCTCATTTTGAGCATGGTTGCCAAAATTCCTGTTGCACGAACTATCTTTGCGAATATGTTGGGTCTGGCAACTTACGGTTAATCGGTTAAGAATGACGCCGCACTTGCTAATGTGAATTTTTGCGATATTGTCTCTTGTTATGGCCGTAACCAAAGTTAGTTCTTCGGTGCATTTTGTTTCCCGCACTTCAACCGTGGGTGGTCGCGACGGCGCGGCCAGCGGGCATTGGGTGCCAAATACGGACGTGTATGCGACAGACACCGGTCTGGTCATCAAAGTGGAGCTAGCTGGCATGAAAAGCGACAGCCTCGAAATCACAGTCGAGGGAAATCGTCTGCGCATCAGCGGCAGCCGTCCGGATGGTTGTCGGGAGCCGAAATGCAGTTTTCTCGTCATGGAAATCAGTTATGGACCCTTTGAAAGCGTGCTCGAACTTCCGCCGGGTTATGATCTCAGCCAGGCCAAGGCGGCTTACGTGAACGGCTTTTTGCGGATTGACGTGCCGCTGGCACGCCAATTGCATTCCAAAACGACCAAAGTGCCAATCACCGAAGGGAACTAGTTTTGTCTGAAACTTTTCCGGGTTTGGCGGCATCTAAGTGAACAGGAGCGACGATGACATCATCGGAAACCGAGTTTGTGAGCATTCTCGGCGCGCCCGAAAATTCGGGGACGTCGTCGCGCATTTCTTCGCGTTCGCTCCCGGAAGTTTTGCCGATTCTCGGCTTGTCGGACATTGTGATTTTTCCGGGCGCGTTGGTGCCGCTGCTCGTCGAAACCGGACCGAGCTTGCGGCTGATTGACGATACGGTGTCCGGTGACCGTTTGCTCGGCACCGTGCTTCAGCGCAAACCGGAAATTGCCGAGCCGTTGCCGGAAGATTTGTACGAAATCGGTTGCGTCGTGCGGCTGGTGAAAATGGTAAAATTTCCCGATGGCACCGCGCGCGTGCTGGTCGAAGGCCTCTGGCGCATCCAAACCAGGGAATACACGCCTGCCTCGCCGTACTTACGCGCGAAATACGATTTGCTGCGTGATTTGACCGAGGATTCGATTGAAATGCAGGCGTTGTTTCGAAACGCGCAGCGCCAGTTTCAGGAAATTTCAAAACTTTCGCCTGCACTGCCTGATCAAGTGAAGCTCGCCGCGATCAATACGGAAGCGCCCGGCCATTTCGCCGATCTTGTCGCCGCAAATTTAAACCTCGGTTTGGACGACCGGCAAAAATTGCTCGAAACAATTTCCGTCCGCGAACGTTTGCAAAAATTGTTGCCGATGCTCAATCGCGAACACGAAGTGCTCACGCTCAGTTCAAAAATCCAGACAGATGTCGCCAGTTCGATTGCCAAAACGCAGCGCGATTTTTTTCTGCGCGAACAATTGCGCGCCATCCAGCGCGAACTCGGCGAAGGCGACACCGGCTCGAACGAGCTCAAGACATTGCGCGAAAAAATCGAGCAGGCGCTGATGCCCGAAGAGGCGCGCAAGGCTGCGATGCAGGAACTCGAACGGCTTCAGCAAACATCGCCCGCCGCCGCTGAATACGCCGTCGCGCGCAATTATCTCGACTGGATTTTGACGCTGCCGTGGGAAAAAGAAACCGAAGACAAGCTGGACCTCAAGGCGGCGGAAAAAATTTTGAACGAGCAGCACTTCGGCCTGAAAAAAATCAAGGATCGTCTGCTCGAATTTCTTGCTGTCATCAAACGCCGCAAGCAAATCAAAGGTCCGATTCTTTGTCTCGTTGGGCCGCCCGGTGTCGGCAAAACCTCGCTCGGCAAAAGTATGGCGGACGCGCTTGGAAGAAAATTCGCACGCATCTCGCTCGGCGGAATGCGCGACGAAGCCGAAATTCGCGGCCATCGTCGCACTTATGTCGGCGCGATGCCCGGACGAATCATTCAAACGCTACGGCGCATCGAAAGTCGTAACCCCGTGATTCTCCTCGATGAACTGGACAAGGTCGGCGCGGATTTTCGCGGCGATCCGGCGGCGGCATTGCTCGAAGTCCTTGATCCCGCGCAAAACCACACGTTTACCGATCATTATTTGGATTTACCGTTCGATTTATCACGCGTGCTTTTCATCGCGACGGCAAACTGGCTGGAGCCGATTCATCCTGCGTTGCGCGACCGGCTCGAAGTTATCGAATTGCCGAGTTACACCGAATCGGAAAAATTGCAGATTGCCAAACGCTATCTCGTGCCGCGCCAGATTGAGGAACACGGACTCACGCGTCAGGACGTGAAATTTTCCGACGCCGCGTTGCGCGCACTCATCCGCGAATATACGCGCGAAGCCGGCGTGCGGCAACTTGAACGCGAAATCGCCGCGCTCACGCGCAAAGCCGTGCGCAAAATCATTTCCAAGAACGGCGCGGCTTCGGCGTTAAAACTTAACGCAAACGAATTGGAAAGTTATCTGGGACACGCGCCGTTCATTTTTGAGAGCGCGGAAAAAATCACCGAATACGGCATCGCCACCGGCCTTGCGTGGACGCCGGTCGGCGGGGAAATTTTATTTATCGAAGCGACGCGGATGCGCGGGCGCGGCAATCTGCTTTTGACCGGTTCGCTCGGTGACGTGATGAAGGAAAGCGCGCAGACGGCGGTGAGTTATCTGCGCAGCCAGGCCAAAAAACTCGACGTGGATTTGAGTGACTACGGAAAATTTGATCTGCACATCCACGTTCCGGCGGGCGCGACGCCGAAGGACGGGCCGAGCGCGGGCGTGACGCTCGTTGTCGCGCTGGCATCGCTATTGACGAAGCGGCGTGTGCGGTCGGACACCGCGATGACGGGCGAAATCAGCCTGCGCGGGCGCGTGTTGCGCGTCGGCGGCATCAAGGAAAAAGTTCTCGCCGCTGAACGCTTCGGCATGAAGCAGGTCATCCTGCCGGAGCAAAATAAATCCGACTGGCTGGATGTTCCGGCGGAAACGCGCGCCAAACTCAAAGTTCATTTCGTCCGGCAGATTTCTGAGGCCATCCAACTGGCGCTCGAGGCGAAATGAAAATTCTTTCCGTAGTCGCCGCGATGTTTTTTTTGGTTGCCGGTGGCGCGACGGCGGAAACGACGAATGATTTGTCCGACGCGGAAATTCAAGGCCGCAATCTTGTCCAGCAACTTTTGGAACAAACTCCCGCTACAAATTTTACTCAAAATGGAATTTTGAAAATTCGCCACAAGAAAGGAGACACCACCAATGTTTTTGTTGCGGTTGTAACATGGTTGACACCGGAAAATTGGGGAACAGTATATTTGGCAAGGACAGCCACAAATAATGTTCCGCACACAAGCTTGAAAATCTTTCACAAGAACGGCCAAGCTAATCGGTATGTTATTTCTGAAGGTGTTTCAATTTTTTCTGCGGATGAAGATCACCTCATTCCTGTAACAACTTTGGCTGGAAATGAAACGATGATTCCGTTTGCAGGTTCAGATTTTTGGATTTGTGATTTAGGTTTGGAATTTTTCCACTGGCCGGAACAAAAAATTTTGAAACATGAAATGCGCCGCAGCCGCGCTTGCACGGTTTTGGAAAGCACGAATCCAAAACCGTCCGCGAACGGATATTCGCGCGTGGTTTCGTGGATTGACAATGAAACGCTCGGCATCGTCCACGCCGAGGCTTACGATGTGAACGGCAAATTACTGAAGGAGTTTGACCCGAAGTCGTTCAAAAAAGTGAATGGCCAGTGGGAATTGCAGGAAATGGAAATCCGCAATGTGCAGACCGGCTCGCGCTCGCGGATTGAATTTGATTTGAACAAGGAGTGAATTGTTTGGGAATAAGTCCGTTGGTCGCGCGCTTGACTTCAATTTGCCGACGGCTCACGCTTTTGCAATCGGTATGAACACCGCGTCACGCATAAAAATTTTAATCGTTTGCCTTTGCTTCGTTTTGAGTTCGCGAATTTTCGCCGCTGAATCGAATCCATTTTCTTCATCGCAGTCAACGAACGCTGCGGAAGCAAACACACTGAATGCTTATCTTCAAATTCAGGAGCAATTGCACGAAACCCAACTGGCCATCGCCAGTAACCGGCTGGAAACCGCCGCCGCGCTCGCGCAGAATGCCGACGCAATGACCGCGCGCATCCAGCTTTTGGAGCAAACCATCGCCGGCCAGCGCGCCAGCGACGTCGAATCGGCTCGAAAAACGCAGCAAATGACGCTGGCATTGGCAGGCGTCGGAATGCTTGGTTTGGCGGTCATGCTGCTGATTGTTTATTTTCAATTACGCGCGGCGACGCGACTGGTCGAACTGGCGGTTTCTTCGCCCGCGCTGAATTTCAGCAATGGCCGCGCGATGCCCGTCGTTGAACCCGTCGGCGAACTTCCCGCGTCCGCCCGCGCCGCCATTGAATTTACCAACGCGAAGCTGCTCGGCGCGGTCGAGCGGTTGGAAAAACGCATTCTGGAAATGGAACAAACAACGCGCGCGCCGTTGAATGAAACCGCTTCGGCCACTGCGCAAGAAGAAAATGTCGCACACACAATTTCAAACAATGGCAATCAGCGGGTTGCGGATTTGATGAATGAAGGCCAGTTGTTCGTTGACGCGAATGAGCCGGGAAAAGCGCTGAAAAATTTCGACGAGGCGCTGGCGATTGAACCGAAGCACGTTGAAGCGCTGGTTAAAAAAGGCAGCGTGCTGGAAAAGCTTGATCGAGTTGACGAAGCTGTTGCCTGCTACGACCGCGCGATTGAGGCGGATGCTTCGACGACCATCGCTTATTTGCACAAAGGCGGCCTGTTCAACCGCATGGCGCGCTACGACGAGGCGTTGTCGTGCTATGAAAAAGCCTTGAAAAATTCAGCGCGCGATAAAGTCGCGGCATAAGTCCGCAGGAAGATTCAATTAAAATCTGCGCGTGTGCGGGTGCGCTCGCTTTCAAGCTGCTTGCGGAGCATTTCGATTTTGATTTTAAGCAGTTCGCGATTTTCCTCATTCCGTGCCGCAAGGTCCTTTTCCAGTTCCTCAATTCGCGTTTCGTAAGTCCGCAAACGGTCGCGCATGGGTGTTTGCAATTCGTCCAGCCGATGAACGAGCTGGGAAATTTCCGCGGCGGCGCTTTGCTGGACTTGCAATAATTCATTGCGCTGCGCGGCCAGACCCTGCACCACTGCTTCCTTGAGCACTTGCGCAAGATACGGTGCCAAATCCGCCGGAACCACGGCTTGATTTTTCTCGATGCGCTCAAATTTGAAGGCATGTGCGGGAACGAGCGCGGAAGTTTGCTTTTTGCGTTGCCGCACAAATCCCCAAAACGCGAGCAAAGTTAAAACAGAAACGCCCGCAAGCGCGGCAATCAGCCATTCATTGCGCTCAAGAATTTTTAGAAACTGATTTTGCGTGTCCAGAACCTGCGCGCGCATTTTGAGCGCTTCGGAATGCGCGAGTTGCTCCTGTTCGCGTTCTCGCTGCGCTTGCTCGCCAGCTTTTTGCGCTTGTTGTTGCGCCGTTTGCGCGAGCGCACTCGCTTGTTGAGCCTGCGTTTGTTCAAGCTGAGCCTGATCGTGTTCGTGTTGCGCCCGGTCGCGTTCAGCGGCAATTTGCTGGCTCAACACGCCGGGTGCCAATTTTTCATTTAACTCGTCGAGCGCGGCTTTGATGTTAGCGTCAATAATCATACTTCGCCGGACGATGACTTGGCCGGCGTCGTAATGCTCAGCCATGACAAGTTGCCGAATGGCAACGTCGCGAGCCTGCTGTGTGAGTTGCGCATCAGGAACGCAATTGGGCTGGAGCAAGGCTGATAACGCGTATGCGAGTGGCTGCTGGTCTTCGGAAAACTCCGCGCGGAACAAAGCGCGCAAGCTTGAAATTGTGACGGTACTCGATTCGATAACCAGCTTGCCGCGTTGCTCAATGTCGGTGAGGGACAATTTTTCGTGCGCGCTGCCGACCGGCATGAGGCGTAAAGTTTCGCCAATGACAAAGCCATTGGGTAATTCATCGGGTCGCACGGGACGGCTCATCATTTGTAAAAACAAACCGAGCAATCGCTCTTGAATTGCCTGACCGGAATCACCGCGCGCCCAGTTGGCGGCAAGCTCGGTGGTGACGGGAAAGTTTTTATTTTTGGCATTGAACGCCATGATAAGATCGCCGAAGTCGGGCGAAGTTGTCGTTGTATCGTCCACGGTCGGCTGATGAAATGTGTCTCCGACAGCGGCGACAAAATTAGAATGAGCATCGGCAAACGCGGCGAGAAATTCATTTTCCACTACGTTGGCTGTATCGGGATAACTGCGGAAAATCGCCGGAGTTTTCAGCGCTACGGACGACCTCAACGCGGCGGTCGCGGCGGTATCAATTACGTCGAGCGAGACGGGCGTGGTAATGTCCTCTTCGGCTTTATCGCCGATGTGGTAGGCCGTGAGGTCTTTGGCGTGGAGAATGGAAATTGAAATGAACGCGAGGGCGCAAATCAACTTAAAACAATTCGAGGCTTTCACCATAGAAAGGATTTTTGCTCGCCGAGCAACTGGCCGTCGTTCCAAAGTGTGGCGCGCCACGCGACCAGCACGCCAAAATTTTTGTAATCCAAGCCGCCAAGTATGAGTGAAGTCCAACGCCGGAAAAATTTCGGCACAACTTCTGTTTCCAAGATAATTTGCCGCGGCAGGCCGTGCTCGCCAACACCGCGCAGTTCGACGCGCAATTTCAATTTTGCGTTGGCAACATTCGACGCTTTCCACAAAACATCGAAACGAATGGCGGAAATTTCATTTGTGTGCTGTCGCAGATAAAATTGATAGGCATCGCGGTCAAAAAGGCTCGGTGAAATGGCGTCGTGACCTTTGAGGTCAAGAAACAGTGGCAAAACTTTGACGAC
>JBEKZT010000047.1:0-11462 GCA_049509595.1 Verrucomicrobiota bacterium | reverse complement strand
AAAAAATTGCCGCTTTTATTTAGGGCGCCAGTTAATCGACAAAACGTGAAATGGCAAACTAAAAGCGCGTTGCTGAACTTGCAACGGACGCCATGACGCATTACCTTGCGCGTCCCTATGGAAAAAGTTGTTGTCATTGGTTCGGGTTGTGCAGGCTGGACGGCGGCGCTTTACACCGCGCGCGCCAACCTCCAGCCGCTTGTGCTCACGGGCCGTCAGCCCGGTGGCCTGCTTACAACCACGAGCGTCGTTGAAAATTATCCCGGCTTTCCCGAAGGCGTGGACGGCTATGAATTAATGATAAGGATGCAGAAACAAGCCGAACGCTTCGGCTCACGCACGCGCTTTGGAACGGTCGAAGCAGTAGATTTTTCAAAAAGGCCTTTCGTATTGACGGTGGACGGCGAACATGTTGAAGCTGAAACTGTCATTATTGCCACTGGCGCAAGCCATAAACATCTCGGCGTGCCCGGCGAGGATTTGCTCGAAACCAAAGGCGTGACCTATTGCGCGACGTGCGACGGCGCATTGCCGGTTTTTCGCAACCAGCCGCTCGTCGTGGTTGGCGGCGGTGACTCCGCGTGCGAGGAAGCTCTCTACTTGACGCGTTTTGGCTCGCTTGTGAATCTTGTGCATCGCCGCGATTCCTTGCGCGCGTCAAAAATCATGGCCGAACGCGTTCATGCTCACAAAACCATCAAGCCGATTTGGAATTCTGCGGTGACAGAGATTTTAGACGTAAAACAGGACAAAGTTACCGGCGTGAAATTAAAAAATCTCAAGACCGGCGTGGAAAGTATTTTTAATTGCGCAGGTGTTTTCATTGCCATTGGCCACATGCCGAACACGGAAATTTTCAAAGGCAAAATTGAAATGGACGGCAACGGCTTCATTATTCCGAAGCGCGGCACGATGACAAATGTGCCTGGGGTTTTTGTGGCGGGCGACTGCGCGGATCATGTTTACCGTCAGGCAGTCACCGCTGCAGGCGCAGGTTGCGCGTCGGCGATTGATGCGGAACGATTTTTGACAGCCGAAAATCAGTGAGATTCTCAAATCAAATAGTTGCCATGAGCGTGCATCTCTTTAAAGTATCCATCGTTCAAATGAAATCTTTATGGTTCATTTTCAGCTTCGTATGGCTGACGGTTTTCAGCGTTTCAGCGCAAGTGAGCGTAAGCGTGACGCTGGATCAGGATCAATTTCTGCCGAGCGAGGCTGTGCAAGTATCGGTTCATGTTACAAATCGTTCCGGCCAGACTTTGCATTTGGGCGCGGATTCAAACTGGCTGACATTTTCCGTCGAGTCAGCGGACGGCTTCATTGTCCTTAAAAATGCCGATCCGCCGGTGCAGGGAGAATTTGACCTGGGTTCGTCGGAAGTCGCGACGAAGCATGTGGATTTGGAACCATATTTTGCGCTGGCGCGGTCGAGTCATTATAGCATCGTCGCCACGGTAAGAATCAAGGAATGGGATACGGAAATTTCCAGCCCCCCGAAAGACTTTGATGTGATTGACGGTGCGAGACTGTGGTCACAAGTGTTTGGAGTGCCCTTGCCTGCGGGTGTAACGAATCGCGCACCGGAAATTCGCAAATACACTTTGGAAGAAGCTAATTATTTGCGCTCCCAATTGCAATTATACGTGCAGGTGAGCGATGAATCTGAAGCGTATGTTTTGAAGGTTCGTCCGCTGTGCCGCATGGTTTCGTTCGGCCAGCCGGAGGCGCAGGTTGACCACTTGAGCAATTTGCACGTGCTTAGCCAAAGCGGCGGGTCGGTCTTCACTTATTCCGTCATCAATCCGAACGGCGATGTTCTTCAACAAGAAATTTACGATTACGTGAACACGCATCCACGACTCAACGTGGATGAAAACGGTGATATTGTTGTGGTCGGTGGCGTGCGCCGTGCCAAAGCCGGTGAAGTGCCCGCTGTGAAATCACCGGATCAAATGTAAGGATTGATTATTGCATCAATTCGTCGCTCGAAGTGGCCTCTGCTTGCATTAGTTTGATGATTGTTGTAGCGCGCATTACTGCGGTATCTTGTGTTTCTCCGGGGAAAGATTCCAATTGCACATGCACTGCAGCCATCGGGTCACCATTGCGGTCACGTAATGGCAAAACAACAGCGACTGTCCCTTTGCCGCGGCCAAACGAAACCACACCATCTGTAATCGCTTTCTTTTCCGCAACTGTTCCTATTTGGTTAATTTCCTTTTCATATTTACTTGCAATAACGCGTGGGTCGTTTTTGTCATCAAGTATGTAAATTCGCAGCCCCAAAATGCGCGGCTGTTTTTGCATGATGCTTTGCACAAGCATTTGCGCCATCGGCACGCGCGGCGTGTAATTGATTGTCGTGTCGCCGAAATAACTGACGGCGTCCGACTTTGTCCAAAAACCGATTTTGCCCGCGTCGAAGGTGTTGTCATTCAGCGGTGGCATTGCCAGAAGATTGTCGAGCCAGCAGGTAATTTGATTCCCCTGACATTGCACTGCCAGTGTGTGCCAGACGCTTGTGGAAATATCCATGGTCGGGCCGATGGGATCTGAACGAATGCCGTCCACTACTTTGTAAAAGCGGAGATTGTGTCCCAGCGCGCTGGCGCGAACGACATAAAAATTTGATTCATTTTGAAAACGAAACACAACACCGGCCATTTGCTCCATCACCCCGCTGACAATTTTGAATTGTGTCGTCAGCTTAAAATCTTTGAACGTCTCTTGGTCGAAAATCAACATCGGAAAACGTTCGTCGGTCGGGTCTTCGCTGGTTTGTGCGAGCACAGCGCGTTTGCTAACGCTTTGCGCTTGCGGCGTCAACGGTGTGAACACCGATTGCACATCGTCCATGATGATTTTCCAGTCGCCGGCCTTGCCGCCGCCAGCCAAAGCTTTGTGAAACCCCGAAGGTGTTTGCCCGGTTGGAAAATCGCCAAAATCAATTGTCATTTCCGCGCCGCGCGCAGAAAGCCCAAATACAATTAAAAGCAGGAAAATAAATTTTTGCACGCAGACAGCGTCGCAAAAAATGAACCGGACGACAAGAAGTTGTGTCCGATTCGTAAGTAATTTTATCAGTGAATTAAATTATGCTTTCCAAATCATATCCGCGACCGTTTTGCCCGCCGGAATAAACGGCAACACGTGTTCGCTGTAAGGCGTCACGACATCGAGAACATAAGCGGTCTTCGCGTCGAGCATCCGCTGGAGCGCGGCGCGCAAATCTTTTTTGAACATCACACGCTCGCACGGCACGTTGAATGAATTACACACGCGAACATAATCGGGATAAATCTCCGCGCGGTGGTCGGGATCGCCGAGATAAGTGTGACCGCGATTCCCGGCGAAAAAATTATCCTCCCACTGCACCACCATGCCGAGGTGCTGGTTGTTCAAAATGATCGCCTTCGCGGCGATTTTTTCGACGTGCGCCGTGGCGAGCTCCTGCACATTCATCAAAAACGAACCGTCGCCGTCAATGTCAATCACTTCTTTGTCCGGATGTGCGATTTTGACGCCGAGCGCCGCCGGATATCCGAAACCCATCGCGCCCAAACCTGCGCTCGTGATGAACTGGCGCGGGAATTTATATTTATACCATTGGCCGCTCCACATCTGATGCTGGCCCACGCCTGTCGTGATGAACGCATCGCCTTTGGATAATTCATAAAGCATCTCGATGACCATCTGTGGCAGGATGACTTGATCTTCCTGGCCTTTTAGATGGTCTTTCATGTGATCGCTGTTCGCGATTTCCGGTGTGACGGCGTAGGCGAACGGCGCTTTCTTTTTCCACTCCGCGATTTGTTCGAGCCACGCGGCGTGCTTTTTATTAAGCGGACGTTTCGCAATCATCGCGTTTAATCGCGTAAGCGCGTCCTTAATATCACCGGTAACCGGCAAATGTGCCTTGCGATTCTTGTTCAACTCGGACGCGTCAATATCCAAGTGGACAATCGTGCCGTGCTTGCAAAATTCTTCGAACTTGCCGGTAACGCGGTCGTCAAACCGCACGCCGAACGACAACAGCAAATCCGCACCGTCCTTCAATTTCACCATCGGCTCGGTCGGGTCTTTGCGTTGTTTATATTCGCCGTTCACCGCCCAGTTCGCAAAAGCCGCACCGTGCATCCCGAGCCAGCGCAATGAAAGTGGATGATTTTCGGGAAAGCCGCCGACGCCCATGATGGTGGTTGTCACGGGAATGTTCGTCGCCTCGGCGAATTTTTTAAGTTCCGCAGACGCACCGCTCGTGATGATGCCGCCGCCGCAATAAAGCACGGGACGTTCGGCCTTTTCAATCAAGCCAAGAATTTCGTTCAACGCTACTTCGTCCGCGCGCAAATCCGGCTGCGTGTAACCGGGCAGACCTTTTTTGGTTTGTTCGAGTGTCGGCCAAACCGGCTGCGTTTTTTGCTGTTGCACATTTTTCGGAACGTCAATCACGACTGGGCCGGGACGGCCTGTTTGGGCGATGTAAAATGCCTCCTTGACGATGCGCGGAATGTCGTTCACATCAGTGACAAGATAACTGTGTTTCACAATCGGCAAAGTCACGCCAATGATGTCCGTTTCTTGAAATGCGCCACGGCCAATCATTGCTTGATTCACCTGGCCGGTGATGGCGATGAGCGGGCAGGAATCCATGTAGGCATCTGCGATGGCAGTTACGAGATTCGTGGCGCCGGGACCACTCGTGCCCATGCACACCCCAGCCTTGCCGGTTGCGCGCCCGTAACCTTCCGCCGCAAAACTGCCGCCCTGTTCGTGACGCGGAAGAATCGTGCGAATTTTCGATTTCGTGAGCGACTGGTGAATTTCCATGCTTGCCCCGCCGGGATAGGCAAAAATGACTTCCACGCCTTCGCGTTCAAGTGCCTCGACCAAAATGTCGCGCCCGAACATAGCCGGGCCGATCTCGGCGCGTTTCGGAACTAAAGTTTTCTTTATTTCAGCAATTTGAGTTGTTTTGCTCATGGGTTCTTTGGTTTTGACTGACAATTGCGCGCAGGTCAAACAAAAACCCACGACTGTTGCCAGCCGTGGGTTTTGTTAAATTTGTTTCAGTTCAACAAGCACCAACGGCGTCGTCAACTACGACAACGGCCAGAATGACAACTTGTAAAAAGATTTTCAACATTGCAAAACCAAAATAATCCAACGGAACCGCACTATCAAGGGATTTTTTCCGTCTTGGATACTTTGGCGGTTTTGGGCGTCTTTTCCACTTTTGTTGCTTTGGGTTTCGCTTCAGCGCCTTCAGCTTTTTCAGCGCGTTCGGGGCGTCTGCCGCGTTTTTCAGTTTTGATTTCGCCGGACGCGGCTTCCAGTGCGGGCACCACAATCGGTGTGAGACTTTCAACGCGGACTTTCAGTGTGCCTTTGACTTCCGCGTGCAAATGCAGTTCTACTTCGTATTCGCCGAGGGTTTTGATCGCGTGTTCGAGATGGATTTTCTTTTTATCGAGCGAGATGTCAAATTGATGTTTTAATTCGTCGGCGATCATTCCTGCCGTCACCGAGCCGAACATCTTGCCGTCGTCGCCCGCTTTGACTTTGACAACACAAACCAGTTTCGCGACGCCTTTGGAGAGTTCGCTCATGGTATTGAATTCATGCGCCTCGCGTTCACCGCGCCGCTGCCTGAGCGCCTCAATGCGGCGCTTGTTCGAGCTGGTTAGTGGAATCGCAAAACCTTGCGGGAACAAAAAGTTGCGCGCGTAACCGGCGGCAACGCGGACCTGATCAGATTCACCGCCGAGGCCGACGATGTTATGTGTGAGGATGACTTCAGTTTTTGCCATACGAAAATAATTTTAAAATTGTGTGGATTAAAAATCAGAACGGAACGTCATCGTCGTGCGGAGGTTCGGCATCACCGGATTCCGGCGCAGGCGCGGAACTCGCCGCTGGACGCGAACGCGGAGCAGCGGGCGCGTCTCCGCCTTCGCCACCGCGATTTGAATCAATGAACGAAAAACTTTCGAGGACGACTTTCAATTTGCTCTGCTTCTGCTTCGTGTTTTTGTCTTCCCAAGTATCTTGCTTGAGGCGACCTTCGACCAGCAATGGCCGGCCTTTCTTCATATATTGACCAATGACTTCGGCTTGGCGACCCCAGACATCCACGTCCACAAAGCTCACTTCCTCTTTGTTCTCGCCGCCTTCACTTTTCCAGGTGCGGTTCACGGCCAAAGTGATGCGCGCGACCGCCGTGCCTTTGGGCGTGTAGCGCAATTCAGGATCTCGAGTCAGATTTCCAGCGAGAATGACTTTGTTGAAATTGGCCATAAAATTTCTCGGTTGAATTTATTTCGCCGGTTTCAGTTCGGGCGAATCAGTAAAAATCACGCGAAAAACATCCTCGCTCAACCCGAATTTCATGCGCAATTGCGCAATGATCGAGGGCGTGCCGTTGAAAATGACGTTCGCATAAAATCCGGCATTGTGCTTTTTGTCGGCCACGCGCGCAAAACTTTTCCGTTCCATTTTCTGGACGGTTTCGACTTCGCCGCCCGCCGTCGAGATTTCCGCAGAAATCTTGTCGAGAGCTTCTTTCACGCTTTCTTCTTTTCCTGCTGTGTTCAGGATGAACAGACCTTCGTATCGTTTCACTATTTTTTCTTTCCGTTCGTGGAGTCTGCGACTCCATTAAATTGACTCATTGCCTTTTCAATTCCGGCTTCCAGCCAGGTTTCAATCTGGTCCGAAGCCCGTTCCAAAACTTTTTTCAACAACTCATTCTCGGATGAATCAAATTTTCCGAGAACATAACTTGTAATTTCCCGCGCGCCGTCTTTGCGTCCAATCCCGATCCGCAATCTTGCAAACTCGCGTGATGCCAGATGCTGCTCGATGGATTCCAATCCATGATGTCCACCGCTGCTGCCGCTTTTGCGCAACCGGATTTCACCCAACGGCAAATCCGCGTCGTCCACCGCAACAATCAATTGCTTCAACGGCAACTGATAAAAATCTTTCAACGCACCGACCGTCTCGCCGCTCAAATTCATGAACGTCTGCGGCTCGCACAGCAAAATCTTTTTGCCATCGCGTTCAGCCTTTGCAATTCGCGCGCGAAATTTCTTCTCGTTCGCAAAATCGCATTTCCATTTTGCCGCCAGTTTTTCGACGAGCAAAAATCCGGCGTTGTGGCGCGTCTTCGCGTATTCCGCGCCTGGATTTCCCAAGCCCACGATGAGAAAAACATTTTCCATGCGCGGGGAAAGCGGCTCGCGCCGCAAAAATTATTTCTTCTTCTCGGCCTTGGCTTCCGGTTTTACGTCGGCTTTTTTGTCTCCGGCAGCGGCGGCTTTCGCGTCGCCTTTGGCCGGGGCCTTTTCGCCAGCCTTGCCGGCGGGCGTGGCTTCCGCACCTTCTTCCTTCTTTTCCTTGGTCATCTCGACATCGCCCGCAGCCGGAGCGGCTTCGGTCGCAACCACTTCTTCTTCGGCGCGCGGCGCGGCGACAGCGACAACGGTAATGTGCTTGTCACCCAAAATTTCAACACCTTCGGGTGCTTTGATGTCGCTGATGTGAAACGCCTTGCCGATTTCGAGGCTGGTCACGTCCACGACAATCTGTTCCGGCAAATCTTTCGGCAGGCAGCGGACTTTCAATTTAAACAAAACGTGTTCGAGCACGCCGCCGCCGGTTTTCACGCCCACGGCTTCACCGGTCGTTTCCACGGGAACATGGACTGTTACCTTTTCATTTTCGGCGACCTCGTGGAGATCAACGTGTAAAACTTCCCCATCAAGCGGGTGGTGCTGGATTTCCTGCACGAGCGCGAGACGCTTGGCGCGGGCGTCGTTTTCGACGGATAAATCCACGAGCAAATTTTCCGAAACAGAATGGTGAATGAGATCGCTGATTTCTTTCGCGCTGATCTCAAGGTTCTGCGGCTTGGCCTGACGGCCGTAAATCGTGGCGGGCACACGGCCCGACGCGCGGAGTTTTTTGACTTCGGCGCGCTGCACCTGTGAACGCGGATATGCTTTCAATGCAACTGATTTCATTTTCTTAAAATTGTATTTTTGCGGACGCTAACTGGTGCGACCGCCTTTGAATTCGAAGAGCGAATTCACCGACGAATTATTATGAATTCGTTTGATGGCCTCGCCCAAAAGCCCCGCTACCGACAACGTGACTATCTTCACGCCGTCAATCGCAGGGCGTTGGACTGTATCAGTCGTAATTAATTCGTCAATCACCGATTTTCGCAATCTTTCGATGCCTGTGTCGTTGAGAATGGCGTGCGAGATGCAGGCAATGATATTCTTCGCGCCCTTTTTCTTCAACAAAGCCGCCGCTGTCGTGATTGTGCCCGCGGTCTCGGTCAAATCGTCCACCAGTAAAACATTTTTGCCTTTGATTTCACCAATGACCGCCAAAGATTCCACTTCCGTTGCGCTTTTGCGGCGTTTCGCGACAATGGCCAGTCCCGATTCCAGCACTTGCGAATAGGCGTGCGCCATTTTCAATCCGCCCGTGTCCGGGCTGACCACGACGAGGTCGGTCAATTTTTTCTGCTTCAAATAATCATACATCACCGGCGCGGCGTAGAGATGATCCACCGGAATGTCGAAAAAACCCTGAATCTGCTGCGCATGCAAATCCACCGCGAGAATCCGGTTCGCGCCCGACGCCACGAGCAGATTCGCCACGAGTTTCGCCGTGATGGGAACGCGCGGCTGGTCTTTGCGATCCTGCCGGGCGTAACCGTAAAACGGCAGCACCGCCGTGATGCGTGCCGCGCTCGCCCGCCGCAACGCATCCATCATGATGAACAACTCCATCAGATGATGGTTCGTCGGTGGCGAAGTGGGCTGGACGACGAACACTTCCTCGCCGCGCACGTTCTCCTCAATTTTCACGAACGTCTCGCCGTCGGGGAACGGTTTGATGGTGCATTTGCCCAATTCCACGCCGATGGATTTGCAGATCGCCTGCGCCAAAGGTTCGTTTGCGGTGCCGCTAAAAATTTTCACGCGTTAATTGATTCAGATTAAAAAGGAAAACCGCCTCAGTCGGCGGATGAAATTACAAAACGACTTTAGCAACGAACAAGCTTGGCGCAAGTGCAATTTATTTGGTAAACTTCAACCATGCGTTATCGAACTCTTGGAAAAACAAATTTGCAGGTCTCCGTCATCGGGATCGGCACGTGGCAATTCGGCGGCGAGTGGGGAAAAAATGTTTCGCAGGCTGAGGCTGACGCAATACTCGATGCCGCTGCCGAGTGCGAAATCAACTTGATTGACACCGCCGAATGTTACGGGCTGGAACATTTGTCCGAAAAACTCATCGGCGATTATTTGTCGCGCCGCGACCGCTCGCGCTGGGTCGTCGCCACCAAGTTCGGCCATCACTACAAAAGTTTTATGAACCGCGACGAAGATTTTTCCATCGCGGGTGTAAGCGCTCAACTTGACGCCTCGCTCAAGGCGCTGCGCGCCGAAACGATTGATCTCTACCAATTCCATTCCGGCTCGGATGCGGTTTTTCAGAACGAGGAACTTTGGAATTTTCTCGCCGGACAAAAGCGCGCGGGCAAAATCCGTCATTTGGGCGCTTCCATTTTGCAGGCGGGCAGCGAACTTCAGGCGCGCGAAGCCGCGAAGTTTGGCGTCGAGGCCTTGCAGGTTTACTACAACCGCCTCGACTGCCGCGCCGAGGAGATTTATTTCCCGCACGCGCAAAAAAATAATCTCGGCATCCTCGCCCGCGTGCCGCTGGCCAGCGGTTTGTTGAGCGGCAAATACAAATCCGGCCTGAGTTTTGACACGAACGACGTGCGCGTCACATTCGAGCACCAAAAAATGATGCGCGACGTTGCCGAAGTGGAGCGTCTGCAAAGAGAGGAAGTGCCGCCCGGTATGCCGATGGCGAAATGGGCGATGGCGTGGTGTTTGAAAAATCCGGCTGTATCCGCGCTCATCCCCGGCTGCAAAAATCCCGAACAGGTCAGGGAGAACGCCGAAGCCGCCGAATTATCCATCGTTCCCGAGAAATCCCAGCCTGCTCCCGCAAAGTCCTGACCTGTCCCCATGAAATCCCGGACGCCTCCCGCAAAATGCCGGAGGCTCCCGCGAAGTGCTGGACACCTCCCTCAAAATCCTGACCTCTTCCCGTGAAATCCCAGGTCATTTCCGCAGAATCCTGAACGCCTACCGCAAAATCCTGTGCCGTTCCCGCGAAGTGCTGGACTCTTCCCGCGAAATCCTGCGCGGCTGCAGAAAACTCCTAAGTTATTGTTTAGAAGCATTTTACGGTTTTAATGCCGACCACACCCATTTCCGGTTGCAAAAATTCCGAACAGGTCAGGGCGAGCGCGAGCGCGGCGGAGTTGGCGGCGGAATAATTTTGCTTTCCCGTTCTGTGATTTGCCGTTTCAATCAACGAAGCGCGATGAACATTCAGAACCCATCGGCAAATCCTTACGGCTGGAAGAAATCATTTCTATGGATGGCGCTGGCTGTGGCGTGCTTTCACGCGGCCTACACTTCAATCAAATTTCCCGCGCTCGGCCTGTTTATTTTTGGTTACACTTATTTTCTCGTCCGACTGACTGACCAGCCAACGGTCAAACGCGCATTTTATTTTGGTTTAGCCGTCGGGTTTTTATGCGCCGCACCACAAACGGGTTTCTTTTGGGGAATTTTCAAGCAAGCGGCAATTATTCTATGGCTCGTGTTTGCGTTTTGGATTGGCCTATTCACAGCGATTGTCTGCGGCTGCATCCGCCATTGGGGAAAAGTCAAAGCCATATGGCTGATTCCAATTGTCTGGACTGGATTGGAATATTTCCGCAGCGAACTTTATTATCTGAAATTCTCATGGCTGAATATCGGCTATGCGTTGCCACCGTCGTTTAAAATTTCCGGAATGTATGGCATCGGGTTCTTAATATTTGGAATTCTTGCAGCTTGTTCATTTCAAAAATTTAAGATGTTTCTGACATTTTTGATCGGGGCAATTCTCTTGATGATACTAAATCCAGCTTTAAAGTATGCAATGCGTGAAACTTCACTTTCTGTTGTTGGTATCCAAATGGAATTTCCAACCGAGAGTATTGTTCCTAAAGCGCTAGACAAAGCTTTGCATAAAAATCCCGACTCGCAGATGTTTGTCTTGAGCGAATATACCCTCAATGGTTCCGTTCCTGATTCGCTAAAAAAATGGTGCCAAGAACATTCACGTTTTCTTATTATCGGCGGAAAAGATTTCGTCACCAACGATGTTTATTACAACACAGCTTTTGTCGTTGGCACAAACGGTGAACGGAAGTATAAACTTAACGCAAGGGTGATTGATTTGTTGGGTTTTTGACGGTCGCGGTTTTTTCAGCGAGGCCAGTTCCGGCATATCGCAAGCTATTTCTGGTAGCGGCAATGTTGTTGCCAAAACTTCCATTTTTAGCAACGGCGAAATTTTCTCCGCACAACTCCGGT